>JAYVWD010000444.1:0-4477 GCA_043786345.1 Pseudomonadota bacterium | reverse complement strand
GTGATTGATGCCTTTTTCGACGCGATGGATACCGTGACGGTCGCGGTAAGAATGGGGGTGCGGCGAAGCTAGGCCTTATCACCCATCAATTACTGGCGTGTACGCCAAGGTCAATTGCTGGAGGCGCGCGGATCGACCACATCGCGGTCGGCCTCTGGATACTCGCCCCGGTGAGCGCGGGGGTCGAAATCGTCCGCGTCTCGGTGCGGGTGCGGAGCGCCCTCGGGGCCAGCAGTGACCGGCGCTATGCGTCCCTTCTTCCTCTTCTTTGTTTTTCCCCGTTTTTTTCCGCCGCCGGGGCCCTTATTGTCTGAGGAGTCGACCGTCCAGCGAGCGGAGCCACGTCCCGGAGCTTCCTTGGGGATCCTTTCGTATCCAAAACTCATGACGTCACTCCATACAAGGGATGTTTGTGCTTAGTCGTCAATAGATTACGACGCCTACCGTCGTCACCGAAGACTCGGTCGCCGGGGGTATCGGCATCGCGAACTGCCCTATGGTGGGCCGGGCGATCCGCACCCAGTCCATGCGACCCATGCGAATGGCATCATTAGCCGTCCCTGCCGCAAAAACGATGTCATTCCCGCCCATCATTGAGGTATCCGCGTGAATACGCACATTGTCCCAGAGGGGAAGCGGAGGTGGCGCGACCTCGATGCCGCAGTCGGGGAAGAAGCTCGCCATCGCCGCCGGGTCGGCGAGGCAGACGACTTCGGCGTCGAGTTCCGCGCCGACGACCTCGAGATCGACATAACACGACGCCGGTAAAACGAGGATCACGAGTCTTTCATCCGCGAGGCAGACGACGGTCTTTGCGACGCGGTAGCCGGTCATACCCTCCTCAGCTGCCAGCGCTTGCGCGGAAAAGCAGGCATCGTGATGGTCGACTTCGTATCGGACGGATTCACTGTCAAGAAATTGCGTGATGCATTTCGTTGCTGTCATGATCTTATCCTCCTCCGTGTCGGGAAAAAGACCGGTTCCCGATCAAGATTGCAAGTTCGGCTCCAAAGCACACCTTAATGGTATCCGCGTGAGGATGCCGCATCTCCCACGCGAAGCTCACCTGGACTCATTGTGTCGCTTGTTCATACACGCGGCGAAGATCGTTGAAGAAGCCCGTCAGTTCCGGCGCCCTCTGAGTCCAAACGAAATCGGGGTGATCGTCGTGGGTCCACTCACCGCCGATGATTTCGTCGGCGGCATTGAGCTCGAGCTTGTATTCGTACGTTCTGTCGCCTTCCTGGTTGGGATAGGCGGCGAACGGGAGGGGATCCCAGCGCGGCCCCATTTCCGCGATATAGCGCATCATGGTGCGCACACTGACGATTTTGACGGTTCCCGGGGCGGCGCCGGCGTAAACTTCGCCGGACACGCCGAGCACGTCGGTCTTGAACCCAAAGACCGGCTGGTTCCAGATTTGGCTGCCGCGCGCCACTTCGGCGACGAAGCCTTGCTGCAGGAGGCCTACTTGATTCGTCAAGATCACGTGGAACGAGCCCGCATTGATGTCCCGGCACTCGGACGAGGAGGAGTCGGTATCAGAGTTGCACCGATCGCCTGCCGCGCGGGAGTCAAGGCCACTTTGCTGCGCGAAGAGCAGCAGAGCTTTGACATCGGACGAGCCAAACGGCACCTGCACCCCAGCTGCCCCTGCGACGAGGACGGGCTTCGGCTCCCTAAAATTGAGCGCCGCGGGCGCCCAGCCGTGGCAAAGGCCGAACCACGACTGATCGTCCGGGTGCGTGCGCTGGCGCTCATATGACGTCAGCGGGTAGTCGTAGCGACCCACCAGAATATCGTATTTTTCCGCGGGTGAAAGCTTCTTGAGGTCATCGACGCCTAGAGCCGCGATCTCGGCCTGCTGGCGCAACGGGTACGTGAAAGAATTCGGACTCGCCGGATCGTTCCACCGGTCGGCGAGGCCGCCCAGATGGCTCGGCCAGTAGGTATCGGTCCATGGTTTTTGTTCGAGCTCACCGACCTGCGGCAACGCGGAGAATCGGACTTCGTATTGGTCGCGGAGGTTGAGTGGATCGTTGACGGCGTTCCACGCCTCCTTGGTGTTCGAAAGATCGAGCGCCCCGCCACCATGCTTCTGGCCGCAGGCTGCGAGCGGAAATGCGAGCATGAGGTGGAGCAGCAAGGGTCTACACGAAATCATCGAAAGTGTCCTCCGGTACAGGTAATCCCCAGGGGGTGTTGTACATGCCGTGTCTCAGCAAATTCCGTTCCAAGCTGCCGAGCGGCAAATGGCGCGCAACGGTGCCGCCGCGGCCAGCCATGCCCGGTGTTGGCATCTCAATTCGGCGGTGAAGCTCTACTTCGCGACGGCCAGCCCCGAGGCGGGCGCCGATGGTTGCGTAGTCGAGAAAATCGAAACGCCCAGGCTTCTTCAATTTGAGGACGCGATCACCGCCGACGTATACCCTGGAGGTGTGTGTTTCGATCAACTTGGGGGTCTTCCCACCATAATGGTCGGGGCGGGCGAGGAAAGCAGCGACCTCATTCCATATCTCATTTTCTGGCATGGTCTTATCCCTCGTGCTCCAAGAACCTCCTGCCGCGTCTTCGCGACGACGACGCCGCCATCGACCGACGAGTTCTCGGCGATCTGGCGGGCAGGAGCTTCCAGCGCATGCACTAGGATGCGAAATCCCGCAAGCTCGTCGCCAGCAAGCTTCGACTCCTCTTTCTCCATGGCGGCGATGGCTCGAATCAAGGCCAGCCCGCCTCCTGGGACGATACCCTCGTCGACCGCCGCCTTCGTGGCGCTGATGGCATCGTCGAAGGCCTCCTTGCGGCTCTTGAGCTCGGCTTCGGACGCCGCGCCCACTTTGATGACGGCGACGCCGCCCGCGAGCTTGGCGAGGCGCTCTTCGAGTTTTTCGCGGTCATAGTCCGACGTCGTCGCGGCGATCTGAGTCCTGATCTCTTTGATCCGTGCCGCGATCGCCTCCTTGCGACCCATTTCTTCTCAATCAGGACGCACTTCGACCGGGGGCCGAGGGTGACGCGGACAGCGTCGGCGAGCGCCGTCATTCCCTGTAGAATGTTTTCGCGGGCGGCGGCTTTGAACATGAGATGCTTGTGCGGCACGGAGGACCTCCTCATTCGACAGTCGCTGTCGGTGAGACCGCTAGCAGCGAGTATGCCAACGTGGGCGCGACGACGATCACTACCGCAGAATTTTCATGCTCGTCCGCAATCCGGTCGTCCCTGAGACTGAGCTGTAGCCTGGGGCAAATGACGCGCCGTTCGGCGCGCATGCGCGTGTCGGCGCATCAAGCTGGGGCGGCTAGCGCATAGCCTTCGCCGGCGCGATCTGGCTCTAAGAGCGCCGGTGACGCGGTATGTCGCTCACTTTCCCGGATTTCGGACCTCCCGGGAGGTACCACCGGACCGTGCCCAACCACATTGCTTGCCACCATGCCCTCAGCCTCCTTGAGGAGGCGTCGTACGTCCTCGTCACTCGTTTGCGAAAAATCGTAGTACCAGAGTCCGACGCCATGAAAGGGCTCGGGCATCTCGAGGCAACGCAGGTCGTCTACCTCTCTGCGAAGCTCCTCGCACGTCGTCAGCGGCGCGACCGGCACGGCGACCGTGAGAGTCTTCGGCCTGTGCGCGCGCAACGCGCGGACTGCGGCCATCATGGTTGCACCCGTTGCTAGCCCGTCGTCAACCACGATGACGCACTTGTCTTTGACGTTCACCGGAGCCCTGCCGGGCCGGTATGCTGCCTCGCGCCGCGTGATTTCATCCTGCTCGCGCGCGACGATCTCGTCGACCTCCGGCGCCGTTAGCTCAAGAGCCTGGATGAGCGCGGTGTTCAAAAAGCGGGTCCCGTCTGAAGCGATCGCACCAATCGCGAATTCTTCGTTCCCGGGAGCCCCGAGCTTTCGCACGACGATCAAATCAAGCGGCAGCTCTAGTGCTCGGGCGATCTCGAACGCCACCGGCACGCCACCCCGTGGGAGAGCAAGCACGAGGCCATCGGGACGGCCCCGGAATTCCTCTAGCCTCTTCGCGAGCAGTCTTCCTCCTTCGGAACGGTTTCGGAAGTGTCGCATCAGCGTCTCCTTACTGTCAGTGAGCTTTCAGAAACCTCAATCCCTATTTTATGCTCGTGGTGACTCATCTTCGTCTTTCTTCCCTGTTCGCGAATTGCAATTGAGGTGCCAGCCCGTGGTGTGCATTTTCGCGCAAATTCCCCCTGCAAAGCGCGATTGGACGCACACGCCCTTTTCCTCGGCGACGGGGAATTTGACCCACCCTTGGAACGGGTCTTGCGTTCGTGACCCCAGGGGCCGTTCTCCTCAGGAGGGGAGGCCGTGAGCATACTTCGACAGGTTCTCGGCGGGCGGAGCCGCTCTGTATTGACATTGACCTCCATCAACACGTGAGGAGAGGAAGATGAAGTCACCTGCTGTGCTTTGCGTCGATACCTTCATGACGGCGACCCCCTTCGTGGTCCCGC
>JAYVWD010000443.1:0-4647 GCA_043786345.1 Pseudomonadota bacterium | reverse complement strand
CGAGCGCCCAGGTACCTTGAGGACGGCTGTCGGAGCCCCTTGGAGACAACGCGGAATGGCTGAGCAGGGCATCAAGATTGTCGAGAAAGAAGGGGTCTTCTTTTTGTCCGGCGTGCTCAATGAGTATGCGAACTTCAGCTCGCTCCTTTCCCGCCAGCCCCCGCTCAAGCTCAATATGCGGCAGGTCAGCCGCCTCAACTCGATCGGTATCCGTAACTTACTGAAGTTCCTGTCCGATTGGGGGCCCAAGGCCTTCGAGTACCAGGAGACCCCGAGCGAGTTCGTCGATCAGGTCAATATGATCCCCGCGCTGCTGGGTCCGAATAACCACGGCCTGATCAAGACCCTCTTCGTGCCTTACGAGTGCACCAAGTGCGACAACGAGCAGGAGGTCCTTTGTAAGATCGAGGAGTTCGACACGGTCAAGGACGGCAATGAGCCGCCGGTCCGCAAGTGCTCGAAGTGCAGCGGTGAAATGGCGGTTCTGACGGACTCGTTTTTCGTGTTCCTGCAGCGCTGAATCGGTCCGTTTTCGACCCTTCGAAAAGTCCCGTCGTGACCACTTAAGTCGTTGGCTTCACGCTGAGAAGCATGCTATAGCCTCTGCTCTCAAACGGTATCCGGGATTTTCGGAGGTTTCATGGCAGTCCATATCCGCCTAGCGCGCCACGGCAAAACGCACCGGCCTTTCTACCACCTGGTGGCCGCGGATCACCGAATGCGCCGCGACGGGGGCCGCTTCATCGAGAAGCTCGGCACCTACGACCCGCATTCGGACCCGTCGACGGTCGAGCTCAAGGAGGACCGCATCCGTTTCTGGTACGAGCGCGGCGCGCAGCTGAGCGACACCGTCGCGAAGCTCCTCAAAGCCAAGAACGTCAAGGTCGAGCGCCTCAAAAAGGTCGCTACCGTCAAGAAGAAGTGAGCTCAGGCTCCGCCGAAGCTCCTCCTGCGGCGCCCCTGGACCTCGTCAACGTCGGCAAGGTCGGGCGCCCGCACGCCCTCGCGGGCGCGTTCTTCGTCTCGGATCGCACCGAGCCCATCCCCAAGTCCTACACCGACCTCTTCGTCGGTCGGGACGCGGCGGGCGCCGTCGTGTGCAAGATCCTGATGTCGACGATGCAGGCCGGCCGCCCGCTCCTCAAGGTCTCCCTCGCCACCGATCGCACCGGGGCCGAAGCCCTGACCGGTCAGGCGATCTTCGCCGAGCGCCGCCGCGTCAAGGCGCGCAACCAGAGCAAGGACGATCTCGTCTGGAGCGACCTCGAGGGCCTCGCCGTCGTGGACAGCGCCGGCCTGACCCTCGGCGTCATCACCGACCTCTACAACTCCGGGTCGTCCGACATCATCGTCGTGAAGGGCGCCTCCGGCACCATCGACCTGCCCCTCATCGAGGCCTACTTCGATCCGGCCGCCGTCGAGGTCGACAAGCTCGTCCGCCTCAAGGTCACCGCCGACACCTTCGACGGCCTCTGGCAAGCGGCGCCGCGCGGCTGATGCGGATCGCCGTCCTCACCATCCACCCGGATTTCATCGCGGCCTACGCGCGCTTTGGCGTGCTGCGGGCGGCGCGGGAGCGGAGCCTCGCCACGGTGGACGCGGTCGCCCTCCGGGACTTCGCCGTCGACCGGCACGGGAGCATCGACGACCGGCCGTTCGGCGGGGGCGACGGCATGGTGATGCGGCCGGAGCCGCTCGCCGCCGCCCTTTCGAGCTTAGGGCCCAAGCGCCGCGTCGTCTTGACGTCGCCGGCGGGAAAACCCTGGACTCACATCGAGGCGGCGCGCTTCACCGCGGCCGGGGAGGACCTGGCATTCATCTGCGGCCGCTTCGCCGGGGTCGACCAGCGCTTCATCGACGCCTACGTGGACGAGCAGTTCTCGTGCGGCGACGTCGTGCTCTCGGGCGGTGAGCTGCCGGCGCTGATGATGATCGACGCCATCCTGCGGCTCATCCCGGGCGTCCTCGGGCACGCCGAAAGCGCGGCCCAGGACTCCTTCGCCGCGGGCTTCGCCGGCGGCCTCGAGCACCCGCTCTATACGCGGCCGCCGGTCTTCGAAGGGCGCTCCGTGCCCGAGGTCCTGTTGTCGGGCGACCACGTGAAGATCGCCCGGTGGCGCGACGACGAGGCGCGCAAGCGGACGGCGGCTCTGCGGCCCGATCTGGCCAAGCCCAAGGGCTGAGCGGCCGCCCGCCTAAGCCCGGCATTCCTGCGGCGCCCGGGTCGGCGCCGGCGGGGCGGGCTCCGTCGTCGTCGCCTCATAGGTCGGGCTCAGGACCTCGACCGGAACGGTGTCGTCCGCCAGGGGGACGAAGAGCAGGCGGTAGGCCTTCGCCGCGCCGCCCCCGGCCGCGCGGCCCGGGGCGCCGGAATCCGCTCGCGCGCAAGGGCGGTAGGGCAGCGCAACGGCGACGCGCGGGCGCGGGACCGCGCGGACGACGACGAACGCCCCGCTCGGATCTTTCATGATCGCGGTCCCGGGTTCGTCCGGAGCGTACGCCACGGCGAGGTAGGTGCGGCCTTTGTCGCCGGCGCCTTTCGTGGCCTTGACGGCGCCGATGGTGAGGGTCCGCGCGAACCGGTTACCCCGCAATTTGCAGCCGGCTTTTTCGGTCCAGTCCGGCTCGAGGAGCTTGCAGAGGTCCTCGTTGCCCGGGAGCCCGCTCCACGGACCGGCCTCGAGCTCCTGGGCCTCGGGGACCGGCTCGAGGCGGCGCCGGCGCACGACCGCGGCGACGGCCGCGGCGCGGGCCGCGGCTGGTCCAGGCAGAAGCCGCGTGTCCTCGTCGATGACGGTTTGCAGGGCGGCGCCCGCCTTCGGCGCCGCGGCGTCGGCATTGTCGGCGCGCGGGGGGGGCGCGGCGCGGACCTCGTCGCCGGCGCCGGCGCGTCCGCAGCCGGAAAGGAGGAGGATCCCGAGGAGGGCTCCGCATGATCGTGGCATGGACAGCTCCTTGAGCGGGGGCGCTCCCCAAGGTATCGGTCGGATCCACTGTTTTATGATCGCCCGCCGGTCGGCAAATTTTGCCGACCGGCGAGGCGCCCGCGGCCGCGCCCCCCACCCCCCTCGGCCAAACGCTCAGCGCTGGGCCCGCTCGAACCGGGCGAGGATCGCGCCCAGCCGCGCCTCGTCCGGGCGCCCGCGCCGCGCGAGCTCGCCGGCGACGGCCGCGCCGAGCCGGGAGGCGGCGCCGGACGTCGCCGCCGGCGGCGGCAGCGTCGGGGCATCGACGTGCGCCGACAGGGGCGCCAGGAGCGCCCGCTCCGCCGCCCCGTCGCCGAGCATTCCGGGCAGCAGCGCCCCGAGCCGCGCGAGGCGGCCGCGCGCCACCCCGGTGAGCTTCCGGAGCCAGGCGGCTTTCCCCGCCGGGATACCGGCTTGGACCCAGCGCAGGTGCGCGTGCCAGACCGCGACTTTGACCGCGAGCGGGACGCCGCGCGTCTCGTCGTAGCTGAACCAGGCGCGGGGCGGCGCCTTGAGTAGGAGGCGCAGGGGCGCTCCTCGCCGGCTTGGTTCGTTAAACATATTTTTGTTTAGTGGCGGCTTGGCGAGGAAAAGCTCGAGGTTGTTCTCGAACCGCCCGTCCGCGGCGCGCGCCGCGAGCGCTTCAGCCGTCGGCGCCTGCCAGAGCGGGTTCGGCAGGTCGTCCAGCTCGGCGTAGCGGTCGAAGACGCCCTTGACGACGAGGCCGCTCGCCGCGAGCGTCGCGAACCAGGGCTCGATGCCGATCCGGGCCTCGCGCGCATGGAGGAAGGTGTCGACGAGCCGCGCGTCGTTGCGCAGCGTGCCGGCGCCCATCTGCGCGAGCCGGACGCCGAGGGCCGGCAGCTCCGCGCCGGCGACGGCGAGCAGCGCGCGCAGGGCCGCGAGGTCCGCCGGCGCATAGGCGTCGAGCCCGAGCAGGGCGACGGCGCGCTGGAGCTCCCGGATCCAGGCCCGCGCCGGGCTGTTGTAAACCATGACGCGCGCGGTGCCGCCGGGGCGCAGGGCGCGCGCGAGCGCGGCGAGGGCGGCGCGCGGCTCCGGCATGTGGTGCAGGACGCCATAGGCGTCGATGTGCGCGAAGCGCCCCGGCGCGCCCTCGAGGAATTGGGCGAGGTCGCCGTGCACGAAGGCGGTCGGCTGCAGCAGCGGGAAGAGGCGCAGACGCGCGCGGCGCAAGCTCGTGCGCGACAGGTCGAGGCAGGTGACGTGGTGGCGCGCCGGCTCCCATTTGCGGATGATGTAGGGAAGGATCTCGCCGGCGCCCCCGACCAGCACGTCGGCGCGGCCGCGCGGTCCGGCGGCGGCGGCCGTTCCCGCGACGCTCGCGGCGAAGGCCGAGCTCGACAGGTAGCCTTCCTGCCAACGCGGCTTCGCCAGGAGCGGATAGCGCGGGTAGGGGTAGGCCTCGTAGAGGCGCGCGACGGCGGCGGTCAAGGCGGTGCTCATGGGGTTTTTCCGGGAGTCGCGGCCGGCGGCGCGCCGGGAGGCGTCGAAGGGGCGGGCGGTGCGGCGCGCGCCGCTCCAGGCGTGGGCGTCCCCGCCGCTCCGGGCGCCGCTCCAGGCGTGGGCGCCACCGCCGCTCCGGGCGCCGGTGCCGCCGGCGACCCTGAAGCTCCCGCGGCCGCCGGCGCCGCCGCCGCCGAACCGGGCGCGGCCGGCG
>JAYVWD010000442.1:0-2353 GCA_043786345.1 Pseudomonadota bacterium | reverse complement strand
GCCGGTGCGGAGGCCGCCCCGGGCGCGGAGCAGGGCGAGGAGTTCTTTGGCCGGTTTGGCCGCTTTCCCCCCGGGGCTAAAGCGTTTCAATGCGGCGGGGTCGACGATGCGGTGGGCGGTCACGTAAGCGGCGAGCGGGCGCAGCGCGGGGTCTAACTCGTGCTCGACGCCGTCCACATACAAGTATAGCTGACCGCCGCGCGACACGTGATAGGCGAGCCGGGGGACCGGCGATGGGAAATCCTTGCCGGGTGGGCGGGTCGTGAACGCCAGGAACCAGCGCGCCACCACGTCGGGGTCTTTGAGGGGCGCGCCGACGATCGCGGTGAGGCGCGCCAGGTCGGCGGGCGCCAACCGGCCCGGATCGGCCGACGGCGCGCGGCCCGGGTCGGTGAAGAGCGCCTCGGTGGCGAATTTCGCGGCGACGCCTTCGGGCAGGTCGAGGAGCCCGTGGACCAGCGCGGCGTGGGTCGGCGCGCGGAAGCCGACGGAGTACGTCAGGCAGGGCTCGAGCGCGACCCCCCAATGCGCGACGCCCGGCGGCAGATAGAGCATGTCGCCCGGCGCGAGGATCCACTCCGATTCCGCGGCGAAGTGCGCGAGAATCTTGAGGTCCGCGCGCTTCTTCAGGCGCTGGTCGAAGCGCTCGGCGATAGCCCAACGGCGGCGGCCCATGCCCTGGATCAGGAAGACGTCGTAGCTGTCGACGTGCGGGCCGACCGAGCCGTGCTCGGGGGCGAAGCTGACCATCAGGTCGTCGCAGCGCCAGCCGGGGACGAAGCCGAAGCGGTCGAGGATGGCGGCGGCCGCCGGCACGAGGCGGTCGACCTCCTGCACGAGGAGCGTCCAGTGCGACTTCGGTAGGCGCCGCAGGGCCGAGTCCTTGAAGGGCCCCTGGCGGAGCTCCCAGGGACGCTTGCCGCCTTTCTCGAAGACGAGGCGCGACTCGACGCCCGGCTCGAGCGCGAGCCCGCCGAGCTCGTCGGGCGTCACCGGGTCCTGGAACGCGGGAAAGGCGCCGCGGACGAGGAGCGGCTTCTTCTGCCAGTGCTTCTTGAGGAAGGCCGCGGGGGTCAGGCCGCCTAGGAGACGTCGATCCATGGTTCACCTTGCACACGGGGCGTGACGGCGCCGATCACGGCGGCGGGCAGGCCCGCGGCGCGGAGCGCCTCGAGGCAAGCCGCGGCGCGCGCGGAAGGGACGCCGGCCAGGAGGCCGCCCGAGGTTTGCGGGTCGAAGAGGAGGGCGAGGCGCGGGTGCGCCTGCGCCGTGGCGCGCAGGCCCAGGGCCCGAGAGACACGCCGGTTCTGCTCGTGGAGGGTGCTCGTCACCCCGAGGCCCAAGGTCGCCTCGGCGCCCTCGAGGACCGGGAGCGCGTCGAGGCTCAGGGTCGCCGAGGCCGCCGAGGCCGCGAGCATTTCCGAAAGGTGGCCCGCCAGGCCGAAGCCGGTCACGTCGGTCAGCGCGGTCGCACCGGCGGCGGCGAGGATGGCGGCGGCGCGCGCGTTCGGGACGAGCATCGAGGCGATGGCGCCGTCGAGCCAGCGGCCCTTGGCCGTGAGGCGCATGGCGGCGGCGAAAAGGGTGCCGGTTCCGAGGGCCTTGGTCAGGATCAGAGCGTCGCCCGGCACTAAACCGGATTTTGTTTTGAGGTCGGCGCGCGGGCAGAGGCCGTTCACCGTCAGCCCCAAGCCGGGCTCGCGGGTCTCGGTGGTGTGGCCGCCGATTAGGGCGGCGCCCATCGCGTGCGCCGCGGCGAGGATGCCGGCGAGCATCTGGAAGAGGTCCTCCTCCATCGGGCGCGGGGCGGCGAGCGGGACGTTGACCAGGGCGAGGAGGCTGTGGGGCGACCCGCCCATGGCGAAGACGTCGCTGGCGGCGTGCGTCGCGGCGATCCGGCCGAAGAGGTAGGGGTCGCTGACCAGCGGCGTCAGGTAGTCGACGGTTTGCAGGAGCAACTGGTCGGGCGGGACGGCGAGCGCGGCGGCGTCGTCGGGGCGGCTCAGGCCGAGGACGATGCCGTGGGCGGCGGCGGCCTCGGGGTCCGATTCGACGGCGGTCATCAGCCCGGCGCGGGCGCGGGCCAAGGCGCCGGCGAGGACGTCGCCGCCGACCTTGGCGGCGCAGCCGTGGCAACGGATCGCGGCGCGGTGCGCGAGGGCGGCGGCGGAGGCGCCGAGGGGCGTTCCGGCGATGTCAGCGGCGCTGGCGGGCGCCGCGCGGGCCGCCGCGGCGCGTCCGCTCATGGGGCCGAGGTCGGAGAATTTCCGCATGAACCGGCGGTCGATCCGGTCCTTGAGCGTCCAGAGCAGCGGCGAGCGCGCGGCGAACGCCCCGCGCGAGCCGACCGCCG
>JAYVWD010000441.1:0-3052 GCA_043786345.1 Pseudomonadota bacterium | reverse complement strand
CGGCTTAGCGAAAAACCGCCAAAGTCGAGTTCAGAGCTCCTTCGACGGCTCGTTGAGGGTCGTCAGCCGGCGTTTCTTGATCCGCTCGACCAGGGTCGTACGATTGAGGCCGAGGAGCTTTGCCGCCTGGTTCCGGTTGTTCCCGGTCCGCGCGAGCGCCTGGATGATCAGGCCGTTCTCGAGGTCCTCGATGAACTTCACCAGATCGAAGCCCTTTTCCGGGAGCTTCCCGAAGCCTTCCGGATAAAGCGGGCCCTGCGAGACGTAGAGCGGCGAAGGCAGCGGCAGCGCCGGGCTCATCATGTCGAAAGTCGCCGGCGACGCCGGCTTGGTGACGCTGCCGAGGGATTCCAAAGAGCGGATCGCGCCCGGCAGGTCCTGCGGCTCGATCGCGCCGCCGGTCTTCATGACGACCAGGCGCTCGACCAGGTTCTGGAGCTCGCGGATATTGCCCGGCCAGGAGTAGAGCGTCAGCAGGCGCTTGGCCTCGGGCGTGAAGAAGAGCGGGATCGCTTTGCCGTGGGTCCGGTTCGAGAGCGCGACGAAGTGCTCGAGCAGGTCGACGACGTCCTCCGCCCGGTCGCGCAGCGGCGGCAGATGGATCGGGAGCACGTTCAGACGATAGAAGAGGTCCTCGCGGAACCGCTTGCCCTGAACGGCCGCGAGCAGGTCGACGTTGGTCGCCGTGACGATCCGGACGTTGGCCGAGCGCAGCTCGTTGCCGCCGACCGGCGAGAACTTCTTCTCCTGGAGCACGCGCAGCAGTTTCGCCTGGAGGGACGCCGGCATGTCGCCGATCTCGTCGAGGAACAGGGTGCCGCTGTCGGCCTCCTCGAAGCGCCCGATGCGACGCTTCTCGGCGCCGGTGAAGGCGCCCTTCTCGTGCCCGAACATCTCGCTCTCGAGGAGGGTCTCGGGGATCGCGGTCGCGTTCAAGGTGACGTAGGGCCGGTCCGAGCGCTGCGACAGGCGGTGGATCGCCGCGGCGATGAGCTCCTTGCCGGTGCCGCTCTCGCCGAGGATCAGGACGGAGCTGTCCGCGCGTGCGACCATGCTCACCATCTTCAGCACGCCCATGAGGCTCGCGCTGCGCCCGATGATCTCGGGGAACCCGGCCCGCCAGTCTTCCACCGGCGTGGTGCCGTCCACCCGGTCGCCCAGGAGGAGGGAACGGGCCGCGGTGCGAGCGTCGGATTGCGAACGGGGGTCAGATGAACGCATGGATGCTCACATCCTCCGCTCGGAGTTGATCTTGGGGGTCGTTACGCTAAACGGGAAGAGGATCGGATTGGCATGCGCGCGCCCGGGAGATCAGGCGGCCGGCTGTCGGATAGTCGTGGGTCTGGGGCTTGTACATTTATCTTACCAAGACGGCGGAGCGGCGTGCAAATCCTGCCCGGCCGATTTATTGAGATGCCAAAACCCCGGAGAGAACGCATAATTGGGCGCTGACCGAGAAGCGGCGGAAAAGCGAGGCAGATCGCGTTGAAAGTGGCGTTCGTGCACGACTGGCTCGTGACCTGGCGCGGTGGCGAGAAGGTGCTAGCCGCGCTCTCGGCGCTGTATCCCGAGGCTCCTATCTACACCCTTTTCTACGACCCGAGCGCGATGCCCGCGGCGATCACGCAGCGGCAGGTCATCGCGCACCCGCTGCTCAACCGGGCGCGCAAGCTGCGCAAGGCGCTGCTGCCGTTGATGCCGCGCGCCATCGAGTCCTTCGACCTGTCGGGGTACGACCTCCTGATCAGCACCTCGAGCTGCGTCGCGCACGGCGCCCTCAAGCGCGATGGCGCCCGCCACCTCTGCTATTTGCACTCGCCGATGCGGTACGTCTGGGACCAGCAGCAGGAATACCTCGACTCGCTCCGCCACGTGCCGGGCGCGGCCGCCGCGATCCGCGCCGTCACGCCGCGCCTGCGCGCCTGGGACGTGGCGGCGGCGCAGCCCGACCGGGTCGACCGCTTCGTCGCCAACTCGTCCTTCGTCGCGGCGCGCGCCCAGAAGTTCTACGGGCGCGAGGCCGGCGTCGTGCACCCGCCGATCGAGCTCGGGCGCTTCCGGCCGGCGGCGCCCTGCGGGGCGCGCGGCGGCTACTTTCTGGCGGCCGGCGCCCTCGTTTCCTATAAGCGCTTCGACCTCGCGATCGAGGCCTGCGAGCGCCTTGGCACAAGGCTCGTGGTGGCCGGCAAAGGTCCGATGGAAGGCGCCTGGCGGAAGCTCGCCGGCAAGCACACCACCTTCGTGATCGACCCCGACGACGCGGCGTTCGTGACGCTGATGCAGGGCGCCAAAGCCTTGCTGTTCCCCGGGGTCGAGGACTTCGGCATGATCGCGGTCGAGGCGATGGGCAGCGGCACGCCGGTCGTCGCGTTCGACGGCGGCGGCGCCCGGGACTTCATCCAGCCGGGCGTGACCGGGGCCTTCTTCAAGGAAGGGTCCGCGGCCTCCCTGGCCGCGGCGCTCGCGGCCTTCGAGCCGGGCGCCTTCGACGCGGCGCGGATCCGGGGCTTCGCCGAAGGCTTCGGCCTGGACGGCTTCCTCGACCGGATGCGCGCCGAGATCGATCATCTTATGAAAGGAGCCGCCGGGTGAGCCGCAAGACCCAGGACGCGCTCCTGATCCTCCGCATCCTGTCCGACATGGCGATGGTGAGCCTCGGCTGGGTGCTCGCCTTTTCCCTGCGCTTCTCCGGCATCCTCCCGATCCCCAAGGGGATTCCGTCGACGACGCTGTACTACAAGCTGATCCCGTTCCTGTGCGTCATCTGGATGGGCGTGCTCGCCGCGTCCGGCTTCTACCGGCGGACGGGGCGGCACCGCTCGGCCTTCATGGAGGCCCTCGACATCCTCCAGTCGTGCGCGGTCGCGACGGTCGCTTTCATCGCCTTCACCTATATTTACGAGGAGTACCGCTACTCGCGGGTGGTGATGGTCCTCTTCGCGGCGATGCACCCCTGGCTCGTCATCGCCGGGCGGAGCGTCATCCGGAAGTCGCTGCGCCGGTACCGGCGCCTGTCGCCCGCGCGGCGGACGCTGCTGATCGGCGGGGGGGA
>JAYVWD010000440.1:0-8356 GCA_043786345.1 Pseudomonadota bacterium | reverse complement strand
GGGGATCCTGATGGTGGCGGACATCCGCTCCAGCCAATGCCCCCGTTGCGCGCTGCCGACGGCGGCGAATCTGGCCGAGATCGAGGCGAAATCCTTCGTGTTTACGGCGAGCGAGCTCCCCGGCGGCGGCCTCTTGGCGTTCGGCTCGGAGGCCGGCCCCCTCTTCGAGGCCGCCCGAAGGACCCCGGATTCCTTGCAGTATGACGGCACCGCCTTCGACAGGGAGGCGATCGCCGGCCTCGCCCTTCGCTCGGCGAGCGCCTACGAATTCGGGCGCGGGCGCACGAATACCGTCACCGCCGACGCCCAAGGCGCGCCGGGCGAGATCCACGCGCTCCTCGCGGCCCAGCTCGGCGCCCGCGGCTTCCAACGCCTGGCCGCCGACGGGCCGGAGGCGCAGGGCCCCGGCGTCCTGACGCTTTGGACCAAGGCCGGGCAGACGGTCAGCATCGCAGTAACCGCCGGCGACTCCGGCCAGACATCGAAGGTGATGATCCATGAAGTTTCGCTCCGCTAAGACCGAAAGCCCCGCCGCGGCGGGCGATCCCTATGCCGACGCGGCGGAGGACCAGGCCGCAGGTCCGAGCTTCCTCGGGCGCGCCAAGGAAAGCCCGCTCTGGCGCCTTGAAACGGCGTTGATCGCGGGGGCCGTCGTCATCGGCCTCGGAAGCGCCGCGCTCAGCGAGGCGAACCGCGAGGCGGCCAACCGGGACCTGCTCGAGCGCTATAAGATCACGACCATCGCCGTCGCCGCGAAGGACCTCGCCGCCGGCGCCAAGATCGAAGCCGATTCCGTGCGGTACGCCGAGGTCCTGCAGGCCCAGGTCACCGCCAACGCCGTGGACCCCGACTCTCTCAAGACCATCCTCGGCCGCAATCTGGTCTTAGAGCTCAAGGCGGGCGACCCCATCCTGCTCACCGGCGTCGAAGGCGCCGTCTCCGGCAGCACCGTCGCCACGAAGATCCCCCCGGGCAAGCGCCTCGTCGCCCTCCAGATCAAGGACAAGGTCGCGCAAAAGGGCTGGATCAAGCCGAACGACCGGGTCGACGTCATCGCGACCATGGAGCTTCCGGGCCGCGGCCGCACCACCTTCACGCTGCTCCAGGACATCACGCTCGTCAGCGTCGGCAAGGCCAGCGTCTGGGACCAGGGCCAGGTCACCGAAGGCAGCGAGATCGGCTTTTACGCCACGCCGAAGGACGTCGAGTTCATCGGCTTCGCCGAGAAAAATGGCGAGTTCTCGCTCGCCCTGCGCAACCCCCAGGACGTCGCCGTCGAGGACGCCGACAAAAAGGCGCTCGGGCACGACGGCATGGACATGGGCAAGTTCCTCGATCATGCGGCGATCAACAAGGCGTCGGGCGGCGGCGACCTCCCCGTCTACGTGCAAGGCCAAAAGAGCAATGACGACAAAAAGAAGAAGTGAAAGCGGCCAGGCCACCGTCGAGTACGTCGCGGTCGCCGTGGCGCTCGTCGTCGCCCTGATGGGCTTAAGCGCCGCCGGGCAGCAAGCCTGCACGAAGAACCTGTCCGGCGGCGTCACGGCCGCGGACTGCAAAACGCTGCCGGGCGCGCTCGGCGTCGTCCTCAAGAAGTCCATCGAGGAAATCACCTTCCTCATCAACCTGCCTTTCTAAGGCCCGCAGGAGTCCGCGTCATGACCAACCTGGCAAGCGAGGCCGCCGCGCCCGAGGCCCGCGCCTACGTCACCTGGCGGCAGGGTAAGACCGTCGTGCGAAAGCCCCTCCCGAACGGCCGGCACCTGATCGGCAATAGCGCCTTCGCGAGCATCCAGGTCGGCGAGCCGGGCACCGACATCGCCGCCGTCCTCGAGCTCGGCCCCGACGAGGCGACGATCCGCTGCGTGAGCCCGGGCCCGACGCTCTTCGTCGGCGGCCAGAAACTTGGCGTCGGCACCACGGTCGCCGTCGGCGACGTCATCGAGATCATCGTCGGCCGCACGCCAGTCACCATCGCGATGGACGGCGTCGCCCAGGGCTCGCGCCGCGCGAACCCGCCGGAGGAATCCGCCCGCCAGAAGCAGAAGAGCGCCCGCGAGGCCGCCTCGCCCAACGCCTTCCAGACCGCGGCCGACGAGGCCTTCAAGTCGCCCGACACGCTGCGCCTGCTCCTGTCCCGGAAGCTCCTCGACGAGCTCAACATCAACCAGATCGGGCTCAAGTCCCTCGACTCGCCCGAGGTCCGGGAGAGCGCCCGCCTCAAGCTCCATAAGATCATCGGCGAGCTCGTCCTCCCCAAGGGCTTCGAGTTCACCCCGGAAGAGGTCGAGCAGCAGGTCTACGACGAGGTCATGGGCCTCGGGCCGCTCGAGCGCCTGCTCGAGGACCCCAAGGTCACCGAGATCATGGTCAACCGGCGCAACCAGATCTTCGTCGAGCGCGCCGGCAAGCTGTCGCTCTCGCGCGTCTACTTCAGCTCGGATCAGGCCCTGCTCAACGTGATCGAGCGGATCGTCTCGACGGTCGGCCGCCGCATCGACGCCTCCTCGCCGATCGTCGACGCGCGCCTGCTCGACGGCTCCCGCGTCAACGCCGTGATCCCGCCGCTCGCCCTCAAAGGCCCGGCCCTCACGATCCGCCGGTTCTCCAAGACGCCGATCTCGGTGAGCCAGCTCGTCGGCTGGGACAGCATGTCGCAGGAGATGGCCGACTTCCTGAAGTTCATCGTCGAGGAGCACAAGAACGTCTTGATCAGCGGCGGCACCGGCTCCGGCAAGACGACGCTCCTCAACGCCCTTTCGAGCTTCATCCCGGACGGCGAGCGCATCGTCACCGTCGAGGACGCCGCCGAGCTCCAGCTGCAGCAGACGCACGTGATCTCCCTCGAGACGCGCCCGCCGAACCTGGAGGGCGTCGGCGCCGTAACCATCCGGGACCTGGTGAAAAACACCCTGCGGATGCGTCCCGACCGGATCATCGTCGGCGAGTGCCGGGGCGCGGAAGCCCTCGATATGCTTCAGGCGATGAACACGGGCCACGACGGCTCGATGACCACCGCCCACGCCAACACCCCCGAGGACATGCTCCGCCGCCTGGAGACCATGGTGCTCATGGCCGGCATGGATCTGCCCCTGCGCGCAATCCGGGAACAAATCGCGTCCGCGCTTTCGGTCATAGTGCAGCAGACGCGGCGGAAGAACGGCCAACGCTGCGTCACGGACATCGCCTGGATCCAGGGCATCGACCGGGCGACCGGCGAGTACATCGTGGTTCCCCTCTTCGAGCGGAACAAAGCCGACAAGAGCTTGATCCATCAGAAGAATCTCGCCACGTTCTGGGAGGCCGAGGAGCTGTCCCAGGACCCCGAAAGCGTCCTGGGCAAGCCGCGCCAGCCCGCAAAATGAGTCGGTAAGAAAGGAGGCCCCCGGAATGTTTCAACTCCCCAACGCCGGCATCACGTACGCCACCCAGCTCGGGCTCGCGCTCGCCTTCGCCGCCCTGCTCTACGGCTTTCGCCGGGCGATCGGCCGGTACTTTCGCGCCCTTCTCGACCGCCACAGCGACCCCTATGGCGGCAACGGCAAGGAGCTGCTGAGCATCGGCCTCGCCGCCGGCGGCCTCGTCGCCCTGGTCCTGATGGTGATCGGCCTGCCGACGATGGTCGGCGTCGCGGCCGGCACCCTGACCCTCCTCATCGCGCCGGGCATGGTCAAAAAGCGCCGCCGCGCCAAGTACATCCGGGACTTCGACGCGGGCCTCGCCGAGTCGCTCCAGACCGTCGCCTCGTCGCTCAAGGCCGGCCTGACCCTCAAGGACAGCCTCTACGTCGCCGCCGACAACCTCTCTGCCCCGGCCTTCGCCGCCGAGGTGGGCCTCGCGCTCAAGCAGTACCACTTCGGCACGCCGATCGAGCAGGCGCTGGACACCGTCCGGAAGCGGGTTCAGACGCAAAACACCAACATCGCCTTCGGCTCCATGATCATCTCGAGCCGCCTCGGCGGCCGCCTCCCCGACATGCTGAAGCAGATCGTGAAGACGATCCGCGAGCGCGAGCGCGTCGAGGGCAAGCTCAAGGCCCTCACGGCGCAAGGTCGGGCGCAGGCCTTCCTGCTGTGCTCCGCGCCGCCGGCGCTCGGGATCGGGATGTACCTCTACGACAAGGAGAAGATGGCGCTGCTCACGGACTTCTGGGTCGGCCAGATCCTCCTCTGCATCGCCATCACCCTCGAGGTCGTCGGCATCTTCGTCACCTCGCGCGTCCTCAGGCTGGAGGTCTAGCCATGATGATCTGGCGGACGATTTTGAGCGCGCACTGGCTGTTTTCCGGGCTCGCCAACACCATGGTGCTGTTCGTCATCGCGCGCCTCGTCGCGTTCGGTTACCGCGAGCACTCGTACCTCTACCAGTTCGAGGACCGCGCCAAGGCGGTCGACACCTGGATCGACGTGATCCTGCCGTTCGTCCGCCGGCTCCGGCTCGGGCGGTACCGGGCGGACGTCACGGTGAAACTATCGCGCTCGGGCGTCCGGCGCGGCTGGGATTCGAGCCACTTCATCGCCTCCCAGCTCCTGCTCGCCGGCTTCGCCGCCGTCATGTCGTTCGTGCTGCTCGGCTTGGCTGTGGGGTTCCCGTTCTACGTGCCGCTGACGCTGACCGTGCTGATGATGATCCTACCTTACCTCAAGCTCTCGGACCTGGCGTCGAGCCGCTTCAACGCCTGCAACCGCGACCTGCCCTTTTTCATCGACTACCTGGGCCTCGCGATGGGCGCGGGCCTCGACTTCAACCAGGCGCTCTCGACCGTCGTCGCCGACGCGCCGAAGTCGCCGCTGGTGGACGAGTTCGCGGTCGTGCTGCGCAACATGCGCCTCGGGATGAGCCGCGCCGAGGCGCTCCAGGAGCTCGAGCGCCGCCTGAGCAGCCCGCCCATCAAGCTCTTCACCCAAACGCTGGTCCAAGGGATGGAGCTCGGCACCGACGTCGTCCAGACGCTCGGCGTCATGTCGGAGACGATGCAGCAGCGTCGCTTCCAGCGCGCCGAGGAAAATGCCGGCAAGATCTCGGTGAAGATGATGATCCCGATGATGGTCTTCGTGATGCCGGCCGTGATGATCGTGCTGCTCGGGCCGATGATCCTGACGTACCTCAAGGCCGGCTGATCGTTTCCTTCACCTTTGCAGGATGACCGCCATGAAGCTCCATGCCTTCGCCCTCCTCGCCGCGGCCGCCGCCCCGCAGCTCGCCCGCGCCGCCGCCGGCGGCGCGACCCCCAAGGTCGCGGTCGTCGTCAGCCTCGAGCCCGACTCAGTCAACGTGCCGACGGTCGAGCTCTACCGCGCCGTCGTCGACGCGGTCGGCCAGTCGTCCGCGTTCCACGCCGGCGGCTCGCGCGAGGTGAAGGACCGGATCCGCGCGCCCGCCAAGCTCAAGTCCCTGGGCAGCATCCCGGCCTTCGAGCGGGCGGCGTTTCTGGCGGCGAAGCCCGACGCGAAGAAGTCGAAGCGGAAGAAGAAGCGCGGCGGCGTGATCCCGCCCCTCCAGGTGATGCTCGACACGCTGGCGCTCGACGGCGCCATCATCGTCGACTGCGCGCCGAAGGGCGAGGCGGCCGTAAACGCCTGCGGCCTCTATTATTACGACCGGGCGCTGGGCCGCGTGCTCGCCGCCTCGTCGAAAGGCTTCAAGGTCGAGATCTCGGACGCCTCGCTCTGGGCCCCTGGACTCGTTTCCGGCTTGAGCCAGGGCCTCGACGCGCACGCCAACGGCGCCGAGCGCGAGCGCCTCAACCAGGTGCTCGCCGAGAAGGGCGACGACGAGGCCGCGATGAATATGGGCGTGGAATTGCGCCTTTCCGGCAAGAACCTGGGCGAGCCGCGCGGCCAGGTCACGAGCATCCCCGGCGCCGCGCTGCTGGTCGGCCCGCAAGGTAACGGTTACGCCTCGGGCTTGGAGCTCGGGATGGCGCAGGCCGGCGCCGGCAGCCGGCTCGGCGAGGTCTCGGTGACGCAGCGCGCGGCCGGCCTCTTCTTCGCGACCCAGTCCCGCGCCCTCGACGCCCTGCTCTGGGACCTGGACTTGGGCGTCGGGTACGCGGTGACCCAGGCGACGATCGCCGGCGACCGGAACGGCAAGCTGACGGCGCGTGGCGTCAAGCTCCGCGTGAGCCCGGGCGTGCTCTGGGAGGTCAATCATGCGCTGCAGTTCGGCGCCAGCGTCTCCTATGAACGCCTCGAATCCTTCGCGGGCGCGTCCTCCGGGCTCTATGCCGGCGACGCGTTCGCCAAGAACGTCCTGGGCTTCGGCATCCGGCTGCGCACCGTCCTCTGATCACACCACCGCCCTGGAGAAACTACCGTGAAGACCTTGATAACCCTCGCCGCCCTCGCCGCCCTCCTCGCGCCGGGCCGGGCACGCGCCGAAGGCGAAGACGGTGCCAAAGTGCTCATCGAGGATACTTACCTCGACAACGGCTACACGGCCTTCGGCGTGAAGCTCGTGCAGGGCGGCGGCAAAGCCGGCGCCTTCGCCGCCGTGCAGGGCGGCTGGGACCTGGGCGCCGACCTGACGATGGGCCTCGTGGGCGAGGTCCTGGTGAGCCGCGTCAGCGTCGAGCGGAACGGCGCCTCCGCCCTCAACATGGGGTTTCTCGGTTTATTCGCCGAGTATGACGTGCTCGAAAAGGACGCCTTCGGGTTGACGGCCGGTTTCGCGACCGGCCTGGGTGAGGCCGGCTATCGCATCGACGACGAGCGGGCCCTGATCGGCGGCGGGACGGCGAAGGCCTACGAGCGGTCCGCGCTCTTTTTCGCGGAGCCGACGGCGACGGGCCTCGTCCATGTGAGCCACCGGCTCGACCTGGCGCTCTCGCTCGGCTATCGCTATGCGCGCGGGGCGAAGATCGAGGGACTGTCGCCGGGCGCGTTCGGCGGCGCGGCGGCCGCGCTCGGCCTGCGCGGTCACTTCTGAGCCGTCCATGCAGCGGACTTTGACCGCGACGTCGCCGCTATTGTCATTGTAAATGGTGACGGTATTGTCGAGGCCGACGGCCGACGCTTGCGCCGATCCCCGGGTGCAGGCCCCCGACGTGGGGCGCCGCGTCCCCGGGGCCGTTACGGCGCGCAGCGCGCCGCCATCTCGCCGGACATGTGGCAGGCGACCGGCGGCAGGGTCGGATCCTGCGCGACCCGCCCGAGGTTCGCGGCGTCGATGCGGCCCGCGGTGAAGAAGTCGAGGATGGTCCGCGTGACGAGGCCCGGGTCGGCGGCGACGAACGCGGTGTAGCCATCCGCCGCGATCGGCGCGTCGAAGACGCAGGCGGGCGCCGCCTCCGGGCTTTCGGCGTCGCGAAGGCCGGCGGTCGGCCCGCGCCGCCGGCAGGCTCCGAGGCCGGACGCGAGGACCAGCGCGAGCCCAGGCACGATGGTTTTGCGAGCCGCCTTCATGGTTTCTCCATTCATGCCAGCCGCCCGTCAGGACTTCCGGAATCCGCTGTTCAGCCCCGCTTCCGGTGCCCGCCGCCGCGCCGCCGGGCCCCGCCGCCTTCGCGGTGGTCGCCGCCCTTCTTCTGGGCGTGGCACCCCTCGCAAACCTTGAAGGCGAAGGCCCCCGGCAGGTCGACGCCGCAGGTGGCGCACTTCTTCTTCATGGTGCCGCGCAGCGAGCGCTCGACATAGGCGTTGACGGCCTCGCGGCGGTCCTCGCATTCGTCCACCCGCGTGAAGACGTCGGGATAGCGGTAGGCGAGCCAGGCGTAGACGGTGAGCGTCTTGAGGTAGTCCTCGGCGTCGCGCAGCTCGAGCGGGCTCCGGGCCGCGTCGCGGTCGAAGTGCCGGGCCGCGTCGAAGAGGTCGTCCAGGTCTTCGTCCCAGCGGGCCGGATTCTCGGGGTCCTTGAAGCAGCGCAGCATCCGGTTGAGGAACCACTGCACGACCGTGTCGTTCCGGATCGCGACGGGCGCCGAGGCGATCGTGAGGCGCTCGGTCACGTCGAGGAAGGGGAGGCGGTCGTCGACGAAGGTCGAAAGATACGAGAGGTCGTCGATGTTGGACCGGGCGAAGCGGTCGTCCGAGAACTCGATGGCGCGGTCGAAGAATGTCAGGATGCGTTCGAGCGAGGTCGTGCCGAGCACCTCGCTGATGATGCGCACGTGGTTGCGCCCGGGGGCGACGAAGTACGGCGGCTTCAGGATCTCGGGCGTCTCTTTCAGCGCGTCGCGGATCTGGTCCAGGCTCTTCTGGTTCAAGGCGTTGACGACCCCGAACTGGGCGAAGCCGTAGCGGCCGGCGCGGCCGCCGATCTGGCGGATTTCCGACGAGGTCAGCGGCACCATCTCTTCGCCGTTGAACTTCTCGGTCGTATAGAACACGACCTCCATGATCGGGAGGTTGAGGCCCAT
>JAYVWD010000439.1:0-3018 GCA_043786345.1 Pseudomonadota bacterium | reverse complement strand
GGGGGGGCCTTCGCAGTAACAGACCGAAACCACGAGGATAATCGCCTCGCCGCGGGATCAGCTTCAGCGCCGCCAGGGCGTTGGCCCGATAGGCTTCGTCCACCTTCGACCGCTTGAAAACTCCGTCGTAACAAGCGGCTCGCGCCGCCAATTCCGGGCCGACGTCGCCAGTGGGGTTGCTCCCGCAAACGGCGACCGGCGCTCCCGCCTTTTGCCGCGCGTCGAAGCAGGCCTTGAATTCAACGAACGCCACATCGCGTTTGGCCAGCGCAGCGTCCCACTGCTGGTTGCACTCGACCCCGACTGCTTGGCAAAGGCGGCCTTGGTCGCCAGATAGCCCGAGAAATCGGCGGCTGAGGCGGCGTGCGCGCCGACCGCGAGGGACGCTGCGGAAAGGAGGGCTACCCTCTTGTTCACGGCCGGCCTCGAATGGTGGTAACGTTCGCGATCACCCGCGAACAGTCTAGCCGAGGCGTTCCGCATGCTCAACCCTGCCCCTCAGCACGGTTTACGTGTGGAGCGAAGTCGGGGCCGGCGATCGGCCGGTCATCTATGTCGGCGCCACGGCGCTGCACCCGGCGGCGCGGGCCGAGAAGCACCTGCGGAGCCTCGACCCCGCCGTCGGCCGCCTGCGGGATCGCTACCCGGCGCGCGGCGGCGATCTGGGCCGGGAGCTCGTGGTCCAATGCGTCGAAATTCGCGGCGGCGGGCGGCGCGCTCTGGTCAAGGCCGAGGTCGCGCGGCTACTGCAGGCGAGGGGGCTGCTTTCCCCGCGCTATTGCGGGGATGAGCCGGGTGCGCCGCCGTCGGCGCTGTCGCCGGACGAGCAGGCGCGCCCCGTCGCCCCCGTCTTGGCCGTAACCCCGCGACTCTGACGAACATTGCCGGCACGTGAGCCGATCGGGGGCCGCCTTGCGCGTCTCAATTGTAGGCGATCCGGGATAACGGCCACAGGAGGCGGCTCATGCGTTTCAACTATTCTACTCTGCTGCTGGCGGCATTGGCGGCCACGAGCGTCGAGGCCTTCGCGACGCAAGTGACCTTGGACAACCAGTCGGGGCGGCGCCTTTGCGTCGCCGTCGCCAGCGCGCACCAGGAGGCGAACGGTCCGCAGTCGGAGATCGTCGGATTCACCTGCGTGGAGCCGGGACGGCCGTTGGCGCTGGATTCCTTCGACGGCGCGCTCGTCGTCGCCATCGTCGACGTGTCCGGCAAGGACTACGTCGCGACGAGGCCCGGAGCCTACCCGGTCGGTCGCTCCTGGGTGCCGGCGCCCAGCGTCCGGGACTTTGAGCTCGACGTCATCCAGCTCGACGGCGGCGGCTACAGCTATTCGTACGTGCTCGGCGGCGGGACTTTGTCGCACTGGCACCTGGTCGGCGATGAGGACGACTTGAACACGCTGCTCGAGGCGCGCGGTTTTCACCAGGTCAAAGCTTGGCTCCTCGATGCGGGGACCTTGGGCGCTTCGGCATCCATCCGCCTGACGAGGTAGACCGCCGAACCAGGATCGTTCGACTTCGCGGACCCCCATCTATACAATGGGGCCACCAACCACCTGGGGTTCGCATGCTCGCGAAAGTCGAAGTGACCGTCCTCTGCCTGACCGCGCTCGCCTTCGCCGCCTTTGGGGTGCAGTGGCTCGTGGACCCGATCGCCATGGCCAAAGCCCTCGGCATCATCCTCACCAACGGCGACGCGACCTCGGACGCGCGCGCCGTTTACGGCGGTATGGAGCTGGGCCTCGGGGCCTTCCAGATTTTCTGCGCGGTATCCCCGGCGCGGCGGCCGGTCGGCCTGACGGCCGCCGCGATGGTGCTTTCGGGGCTGGGGCTCGCACGGTTCACCGGCATCCTGCTGGCCGACGGGGGCGTGAGCGGGGCGACCTATCAGCTCCTCGCGACGGATGCGGTCGGGGCCGTTTTGTGCGCGGCGGCGGTGTGGAGCCGCAGCGTCCGCAAAAAAATGGTGGAGGGGTCGGGGCATCATGGAGTCGGTTCCTTCACCTGATTTCGAGGCCTTTGCGGCCTCCGTTCGCGAGGCCGGGCAGCGGCGGGCGGCCTGGCGCGCCGATCCCTCGCTCGACTGCTACCGGGTTTTTCACGGCTACACCGAAGGGTGGCCGGGGATCTCCATCGACCGTTATGGACCCTGCGCCATCATCAACAAAAAGGCGGCGCTGCCCTTTCCCGACGCCGCCGTCGCGCAGGTCGTACGCGAGCTGGGCGACTTCGCCGCCGTCGTGCTCAAGACCCATCAAAGGATCCCCGAGGCTCAGGAACGGCGGGTCCGCTACCTCGCCGGCGGCGACTTCGCCGCGCCGCTAAAGGTCCATGAAGACGGCATTTTCTACTTCGCCGATCACAAGTCCCTGCACACCAACGGCTTCTACCTCGATACGCGCAAGGCGCGCGCCTGGCTCCGCCAGAACTCGCAAGGCCGCCGGGTGCTGAACCTCTTCGCCCATACCGGCAGCCTCGGGGTCGCCGCCCGGGTCGGCGGCGCGAGCGAGGTCATCTACATCGACAAGCAAAAGGCCATGCTCGACAAGGTGGCGATCAGCACGCGCTTCAACGGCCTCAAGCCCGACGACCGCGGGCTGCTGGCCGGCGACCTCTACTATCACCTGCCGCGCGCCATCAAATGGGGCCAGACGTATGCGGGCATCGTCCTCGATCCGCCGCCCCTCGTCCCGCCGCCGCCGCGCGTGCCCAAGCACCGACCCGCCGGCCAGGACTTTGCGACGTTGATCGAAACGTGCTGCCAGCTACTGGTCGACGGCGCCTGGGTGCTTTGCATCTATCACAACTTCGCCTTGGACCATGCCGCGAACGATCAGCTGATCATCGACGCCGCCGGCGGCCGCCTGCAGCCGATCTGGCGCGCGGCGGCGGGCGACGACTTCCCCGAGAGCGACGTCAATCAGCGGACGCGCATGACGGCCTTCACCTTCGACAGAGCCTAGGAGGGCGCGGCGTTTTCGCCGCGCCCTCCTAGCTTCCGCCGCGCCGCAGGCGT
>JAYVWD010000438.1:0-3245 GCA_043786345.1 Pseudomonadota bacterium | reverse complement strand
TCTCGGGCATCTGCACGTCCATGAGCACCAGATCGAACGCGAGGCCCGCCACGGCCGGGAGCAGCGCATCCACCGCCTCCCGGCCGTTCCCGACGACGAAGACGTGGTGCCCGCGCCGGGTCAACAGGATGGTCGCGACCTTCTGGTTGATCGGGTTGTCTTCGGCGAGCAGGATCCGCAGCGGTTTGAGCTCCGGCGCCGCCACCGGCACCGGCGCCTCGCTGCCCTCGTCGCCGGGCGCGGTAAGCGCCGCCCGCGGGGCGTAGCAGGGCGCCCGGAGCGGCACGTCCAGCTCGAAGGTCGCCCCGGCGCCGGCCGCGCTCTCGACCCGGATCTCGCCCTTCATGAGCGCCGCGAGCCGCGACGAGATCGCCAGACCGAGCCCCGTCCCGCCGAAGCGCCGCGAGGTCGACGAGTCCGCCTGGACGAAGGGCTGGAAGATCGCCCTCTGCTGGTGCGCGGGGATGCCGATGCCGGTATCGCGCACCTGCACGATGAGCCGCGGCGCATACGGGTTGAGCGCCGTCCGGATGCTGACGACCACGGTCCCCTCGTGGGTGAACTTGATGGCGTTGCTCACGAGGTTCACGAGGATCTGCCGGAGGCGCGACGGGTCCGCCATGATCTGCCCGGGCACGCTCGGCGCCACGTCGGCGACGAAGCGCAGGTGCTTCTCGCGGGCCAGCGGCTCGAACATCCGGACGACGGTCTCGACGAAGCGCCGGACGTTGAAGGCCTGCTCCTCGAACTCGATGCGCCCCGACTCGATCTTCGAGAAGTCGAGGATGTCGTTGAGGACCGTCAGGAGCGACCGGGCCGAGCTCTCGACGTTGGTCAGGTAGTCCTTTTGCTCCGTCGTGAGCGCGGTCGCGAGCGCGAGCGAGACCATGCCGAGGATCCCGTTCATCGGCGTGCGGATCTCGTGGCTCATGTTCGCGAGGAACTCGCTCTTCGCGCGGTTGGCGGCCTCGGCGGCGTCTTTGGCGACGCGCAGGTCCTGCTCGATCCGCTTGCGCTCGGTGATGTCGATCATGCTGCCGAGCGCGCGTAAGAACCGGCCGTCCCCGTCGCGCAGGGCCGTGGCATTGAGCAGCACCGTGCGCTGCTCGCCCTCCGGGCCGGCGCCCGCGAGCCGGACCTCGACGTTGTGGGAGCGACCGCAGCCGGCCAGGGCCTCCAGGTGCCTGGCCACGGCGGGCCGGGAGTCCTCCGTCACCACGTCGCCGAGCTTGAGCCGTCCGATGACCTCGGTGCGCCCTTGCCCGAGCCAGATGAGGGTCACGGCGTTCACGTCGAGGAGGACGCCTTCCGGGTCGAACGCATGAAATCCGCAGTCGGCCCGCTCGGTGAGCGCCGCCGCCGCGTTCGGCACGGGACTTTCGGCGCGCCGCGCGCAGAGCTGCGCGGTGACGGGCCCCTTCACGTCCCCCACCTCGTCCGGGCCGGGGCCCGGGTCGGAGCGCGGCGGTGGCCGCTTTTTAGGGGTCTCCGTCCCGAGAAGCCCGAGCACCGCCAGCGCCGCCCCGAGGCCCGACCCGCGCCCGGCGAGGTAATGGGCGCGGATCCATTCGAATATGATCCAGCCGAGAAAGATGGCTGGAGCGAGGAGATTCAACGCGACGGCAGCGAGCTGGCGGCGCGGCGGCGAGTACGAGGGCAGCGTGCTCATGGCCGGAGTGATCCCTCTTATTTTTCGACCGACGATCGCGATCGTAAGTCGTGCATGGAAATCGAGACCTTGTGGGCGCGCCCCTACAAGATCCATACCGTTGGGTAGCTAAAATTGGTTGATTTGTTGAGGCTCGTGATTCCGGTTGGTTACTTCGCCCACAGGAGGTTTTTGGCTGCGTCGGCCGTGCGGGTTTTCGTCAGCATCGCAATGAAACGCTGCAGGGGTTTCCCGTGGAGCGTTCCCTCCAAGCACGATGAAGCCCCTGGGCGACTAGGTGTCGGAGCCGAGTTACGCGCGCCGGCCGGATATGACTGCTAAATGCTCCATCTGTCATCTTGCGCGGCAGCCCCGGGCAGCACGCCGCGCCATCAGAATTTTTATATTAATAATTACAATATATTACAGAAAGACAGGGGTGGAGCCTCCGCCACGATTGACAGACAGCGGCGACCGGATTATTAGTCGCGCGTGACCAACATTAGCTATGTGGATGAAGCCTGCGGGCCGGGCGAAGGGGGGATTTTCCAGATGGAACATTGGCAGGAAATCGACTTCGCGCAGCGAATCGCTGCAACGACGGCGGAAGGCAGCGGCGGGCCCCTGGCTCACGTCGGCCTGCTCGGGCGCAGCCCGGCCATCCGTGAGCTGGCCGACCAGATCCAGCGCTTAAAGACGGTCGACACGACGGTGCTCATTTCCGGCGAATCCGGGGTCGGCAAGGAGCTCGTGGCGCGGGCGCTGCACGACCTGTCGTCGCGGCGCTCCGAGCGCTTCGAGGCGATCAACTGCGCCGCCATCCCCGAGACCCTGCTGGAATCCCAGCTCTTCGGCCACGTCAAAGGCGCGTTCACCGACGCCAAGACCGACCGCAAGGGCCTCTTCGTCCAGGCCGACCACGGCACGCTCTTTCTGGACGAGCTCGGCGAGCTGCCGCTCGGCCTTCAGGGCAAGCTCCTGCGGGTCTTGCAGGAAAGGGAGGTCCTGCCGCTCGGCTCGACCTCCACCGTCAAGGTGGATGCGCGCATCATCGCCGCGACCAACAAAGATTTGATCGCCGAGATCGAGCGCAAAAACTTCCGGAGCGACCTCTATTTCCGCGTCTCGGTCGTCGAGATCCGCGTCCCACCCCTGCGCACCCGGCGCGAGGACATCCCGTTCCTCGTGCGCCACTTCGTCACCCGCATGTCGGAGCGCTACGACCGCCGCCCCATCGAGCTCGAGCCGGGAGTCATGGAGCGCCTCGTCAGCTACAATTGGCCGGGTAACGTCCGTGAGCTCCAGAACCGGGTCGAGCGCGCCGTCGTCCTGAGCGGCGACGCGCAGCTGGGCGTCGAGGATTTCTTCCCCGGGGAGCCCCGGCGCGGCCGGGCCCGCTCCGGGCCGACCTTCGCCGACGAGAAGGCGCGGTTCGAGCGCCAGTACCTGGTCGAGCTCCTGGAAGCCGCTCGGGGCAACGTCTCCGCGGCCGCGCGCATGGCGGGCAAGTTCCGAACCGATCTCTACCGCCTGTGCTCGCGCCACCAGATCGATCCCGCGACATTCCGCAAGTAAAAAAGGGGCCTTGGCAAAGGCT
>JAYVWD010000437.1:0-15071 GCA_043786345.1 Pseudomonadota bacterium | reverse complement strand
GCGGCGCGGTCCGGAAGATGGCGGGATCGACGGCGAGCGGCGCCGGCGCCATGACGGCCGGCTCGGAGACGGGTGCCGCGAACGACGGCGCCAGCCCGGGTTCCGTGCCATCCACGTCCGCCTTGCGCTTGAACGAGGGCCACGTGAACGAGGGCAGGCGGAGCTGCGGCAGCCGCGGCTTCGCCCAGGTCCAGGCGGGGGTGATGAGGCTCTTCCGCAGCACCAGAAGCACCGAGCAGGCGATCACGGTCGCGACGGCGACGATGCTGCCGATGCTGCCCAAGTGCTTGAGCAAACCGACCGAAAGCGCGGTGCCGATGAGGCCGCCGCTCGGGATCTCGAAACCGCGCATTTTCAAGGGCGAAAGCCGCACCGCCGCCAGCGCCGTGATGCAGGCGATGAAGAGCGACCAACCCACCAGCCGCGAGCGCGAGGTCGCGGTCTCGCTGTTGCGGAGGATCAGGAACGCGGTCATGAGCAGCGGCAGGGGCAGGATCCAGGCCGTCGCGCCGAAGGCGAAGTAGGCGAGCCCGCTCAGCTTCGCGCCGACGGCGCCCGCCATGTTTTGCGCCAGGACCGGCGGATGCGTCGCGGCGACCCAGGACGAGTCGGTCGGCGAATAGGACGCGAGCGAGGTCAGGTAGAACGCGCTAAAGCCGACCGCCGCGAGGAAGAAGACCTCGCGCTCGAACGTGTGGTCGAGCTTCCACGGCCGCAAGACCCGGAATGCGCGCGCGAGTCGCCCGACAGGCGACAGCCTTTCCACTTTCTGCATTTTACGAGTGCTCCGAAACGCCAGGACGGCTGCGGGACGAAAAGAGGGACACCGTGGGGATGGGGTAATTATATCCGGGTTTCGGCAGGCAAAAAAAGACGGGCGCGTCCGCTTGGGACGCGCCCTGCTTTCGCAAAAAGCGAGAGAGGATCAGTTGAGCTGCGATTTGACGTAGTTGGACCACAGCCACAGCGAGCGCTTGTAGAACGCGAAAAGCGCGCGGCGCGATGCCAGGGGCTGAGAGTCGATGACCTTTACCATGTCTTGCAGCTCATTCGACGCCAGGACCTTGAGGACGATCAGCTCGATCTCTTCGGTCATGGCGGCGTCGTACACGGCTTCCTGCTCGCTGACCGTGTCGAACAGCTCGACGTCGGCTTTGCGAAACAGCAGGTGATGACCGCGCACGGATTCCTGGTAAATGACTTCCCAGAGTGGGGGCAGGGAACTGAGGGGATACAGGGTCTGGAAGAATCCTTCGGGGATGAACGAGGCTTGCATCTTGACGAACTCCAACGGCAGCGGCAGGGGGGGAAGAAGGGGATCAGCAGGGAGCAGGGACGGGGACAGAGCACCGCCAAACACATTGCAAGGCCTGGGCTCGGCGATATGACAGGGTTATTGAGGGGGTTTTGCTGTCGAAGCAATTGACAGGCGTAACGGGTCAGAAGAGCGTCGGCTGGTCGTTGATGAAGAGGGGCTTGATGATCGGGCAGACCCCCTGGAGCTCCTCGACGTAGCGCTTGGCGTACGGGCCGAAGACGTAGAGCTCCTTCGGACCGACCGCCTGCACGATTTCCCGGATCTCGGGGCCGTCGCAGGAAGAGCTGATCACGAAGCGCTCGGGCCCGGCGCCGGACTCCTCGACGAAGAGGACCGGGCCTTTGAGCGTGTCGGGGCGCGGCGGAAAGTAGCCCTTTTTGCCCTTCGGGAAGAGGACGGCGCGCTTCTGCGTGTGCTTCGGCGAGTACTTGGCGTAGGCGCCGAGCATCGAGCCGAAGGCCTCGTAGACTTTGTTCACCTTGAAGATCGCCTCGTGCACGGCGACGGGGACGTCGGCGTCGCAGAGGAGCTTGGTGATCTCCTGCGCGATCGCCACCGGCTCGACCACGATCAGCGGGCAATTGCCGTCGGCGAGGTGCTTCTTCACGGCCTCGACCAGGCGCTCCTTCTCCTTCTTCCGGTTGGGGAGGGCCAGGTGCGGGTCGGGGTTGTTGACGCCGAGGATCAGAGTGGAGGCGCGTTTGAGCTGCATTTGCCGCACCGTCGGGATGCGGTTCGGCTGGAGCTGCGGGGCGTAGAGGAGCCGGCCGTTGTCGGTCTCGACATAGAGCGACGCGCCGCCGAGCACGCAACCCGAAGGCAGGAGCTCCATCTTGAGACGCCCGATCGAGAACGGCCGGTTGTACTGGCAAACGAGCGCGTTGGGCTTTTTGCGGCAGGCCTCGAGGATCTTCACGGTCTCTTCCGTGGCGATGACCTGCGGCACTTTCGGCAAATAATTGGAGCTCGCGGACGACAGGAACGACAGATCGCCGCTCACCTGACTGTCGAACCAGAGGATGGAATTGGCCAAATGAAGCCCGTCATCGGTCTGCCTGACCACGATCGAGCTTTGTTTGACGGCTGCTTTCCTCCCCATGGCTGGGGAAGATAGACAAGGATGAGATGATGGTCAAGCACGCGATTTTTGCGGAGAAAACCTTTTCGGACCGAGGCCCCCCCGGTCTCAATAGCCGGTCGAGCCGAAGTTTCTCCGGTCGTGGTACTTGCTGAAGTACGTCATCCGCCAGTAGAACTCGTCAAACGTCGTCGCGCCCCTCAAGGACCCGTTATTAAACATCTTATACAGGTCGAGATAGTCCCGATACTTGCGCATCAGGACGTCGAAAACGACGCGTTGATTCTCGTAGGTGATCCCCATGACCAGGCAATCGGCCAACCCTCCCTGATTCTTTAGGAAAAGCGCGAGTCGACCGGGTGGTTCGCCGTCTGGTATTCTCAAGTATCGGTGACTTCGACCCTTTTCCCGGGCAGGACCTAAAGGCTATGTGGTGGGTGCCGTTCGCAACCGCGCTCGTTCTCGGGTTGGCGGTCATTGGACTCCATTTCGTCCAACAAAAACACCAGGTCCGCGACGCCAAGTCCTACCGCGGGCGGTTCATCCAGCTCGTCGCGCAGCTGGAGACCCTGACGCGCGCCGTCAACACCATCGAGGCCCAGGCGAAGCTCGCGAAGGACGGGCGGGTGCTCGACTACTTCGAGGGCACGCTGCGTGTCCTGGAGACCCTCCTGGCGGCCGTCCGGAAGATCCCGCCCTTCGGGTCCGACCCGACCGGGCTCGACTCGGCCTTCTTCCTGGTGCGCGACTGCCGGGAGCGGGTCGGCCGCGCCCAACAGGCGTTCCAGGACGTGATCCGGGGGCGGACCGTCAACTTCGGGGCGCTGCACGGCCTGCCGCCGGAGTCCCGGAAGAAGCCGCTGGTGATGACCGGCTGCTACTTCTGCTCGCGGCCGGTGGTCGCCAACCGGTTCGCCCAGGTGAAGGTCAAGATCGACGGCCAGGTCAAAGAGGTCATGAGCTGCAAGGTCTGCAAGGACGAGCTCGAGACCACGAAGAAGGTCAAAGTCCTTTACTTCATGAAGGAAGGGCATCCAGTCCATTGGTCGCTCGTGGCGGACTACAAGCCGAGCGAGGATTTTTGGAACATCAACAAACCGGGGCAGGGGCTCGCAGTGCATAAAACCAGGCGTTTGGAGCTCGTGAGGAGCCCGCAGGACGGCGACCGTAAAGAGTAGTAGAGTAGCCACTCTCATTTTCTTTTGGCTGAGGAGGTTCTTGAAATGAAAGCCCCCGTTCGCGTAGCCGTCACCGGCGCTGCAGGTCAGATCGGATACAGTCTTCTTTTCCGGCTCGCGTCGGGCGAGGTGTTCGGCAAGGACACGCCGGTGCGCCTCCATCTCGTCGAGCTTCCGGCCGCGATCAAAGGCGCCGAAGGCACCGCCATGGAGCTCGAAGACTGCGGCTTCGCGACCCTCGACGGCATCGAGATCCACGACAACGTGGAAAAAGGCTTCGCCGGCATCAACTGGGCCCTGCTCGTCGGCTCGAAGCCGCGCGGCCCCGGCATGGAGAGAAACGACCTCCTGAAGGACAACGGCCAGATCTTCGTGGGACAAGGCAAAGCCCTCCAGCGCGCCGCCTCGGACCTCCAGGTCATCGTCGTCGGCAACCCGTGCAACACGAACGCGCTGATCGCGCAGCACAATTGCCGCGACATCCCGCCGACCCGCTTCACGGCGATGACGATGCTCGACGAGAATCGCGCCAAGGCGCAGCTCGCGCTCAAAGCCAAGGTAAACGTCGGCTTGATCACCAACATGGCGATCTGGGGCAACCATAGTTCCACGATGGTCCCGGACTTCGAGAACGCCAGGATCGGCGGCAAGCCGCTGACCGACGTGATCAAGGACCGCGCCTGGCTCGAGAACGACTTCTTCACCACCGTGCAAAAGCGCGGCGCGTCGATCATCGCGGCCCGCGGCAAGTCCTCGGCGGCGTCGGCGGCTTCGGCCTGCATCGACCAGATCAAGCGGATGACGACCCGGACGCCGGACGGCGAGTGGTTCTCGATGGCGGTCGCAAGCGACGGCAACGCTTACGACATTCCTCCGGGCCTGATCTTCTCGTTCCCTTGCCGCTCCGACGGCAATGGCAAATGGGAAGTCGTCAAGAACCTCAAGACGAGCGACTTCGTCCGCACGAGGATCGCCGCGACGGTGAAAGAGCTGACGGAAGAGCGCGACGTCGTCAAGGTGATGCTCTCGAAGTAATCAGCGCCGGATCGGGTGTGGTATACTGGCGGCATGAAACACCTCATGCTGCCCCTTTTTTTGAGCGTCGTGTGCGCGGCCTGCCTGCCGATGCGCCTGGACAAATACCGTCATAAGGACGGCGCCTCGCTGGAGGGCGGGCCGGCGCCAGCGCTCGGGGCGCCCGACATGGCGGCGAACACGACGCTCGCCGCCAAGGGGGCGGCGACGTCCCCGGCGAACGTCCAGCCGCCGGTGCGCGCGACGATTTACGCCGTCGACAAGCAGACGTTCCGCTTCGCGTTGCGCGAGGCCGACGTCTGGGAGGCGGCGCTCAACGTGCTGCTGCGCAACTACAACCTCACGATCGTCGACAAGGGGTCGGGCATCCTGACGACCGAGTGGGACAGCTACTTCCTCAACCAGGAGGTCTTTCGGAACCGGCTGTCGATGCGGATCGCGCGCAACTCGTGGAACACGGTCGACATGACGATTCACAACAACGTCGAGCGCCTTCGCGACGCGTCGCAGGCGACCGGCGCCGTGGGCGCGGTGTGGCTGCCGGCGGAAGACGGGGCGAACGAGACGGCGCGGGTCGTTCAGAACATGGCGCTCGTCCTCAGCCAGCCGCCGCCGGTGCTGCCGCCCAACGCGACGGTGGCCGGCGCCGCTCCGGGTTCATCCACTTCTAAGAAGTGAATGTTATAGTGTTGCTTATCGGCGAGCGGCCCTTGACGGCCGCTCGTTTCGTTCTAACTTGAGGGGTGGAGGCGCACGCAAGCTATGCCCATGTTTAAACGCATCTTTCTCTTCCTGCTGACCAACATCCTGGTCATCGCGATGATCTCGATCGTGACGTCGGTGCTCGGCCTCGGGCCCTACATGTCGCAGTTTGGGATCAACTACGAGTCGCTGGCGGTCTTCTGCGCCGTCTGGGGCATGGGCGGCGCCTTCCTTTCGCTCCTGCTCTCCAAGGTGATGGCGAAGTGGACCATGGGCGTCAAGATCGTCCCGCCGACCGTCCAGGGCGGCGCCGAAGGCGAGCTGCTGCGCGTCGTGCAGCGCCTGTCGCAGGCCGCCGGCCTGCCGAAGATGCCCGAGGTCGGCATCTACGACAGCCCCGAGGTGAACGCCTTCGCGACCGGGCCGAGCAAAGGCAACGCCCTCGTCGCCGTGTCGTCGGGCCTGCTCCAGCGCATGGACCGCGGCGAGCTGGAAGGGGTGCTCGGGCACGAGCTCGCCCACGTGGCCAACGGCGACATGGTCACGATGACCTTGATCCAGGGCGTCGTGAACGCGTTTACGATGTTTTTCGCCCGGATCGTCGGCTTCGCCCTCGCCAACGCCATGCGGAGCGACGACGACCGCCGCCCCAACTACCTGATTCAGTCCCTGCTCGTGTGGGTGTTCGACATCCTCTTCGGCCTGCTCGGCTCGATCGTGGTGTGTTGGTTCTCGCGGCAGCGCGAGTTCCGCGCCGACCGGGGCGGCGCCCAGTACGCGGGGCGCGACCGGATGATCGCCGCGCTCCAACGCCTGCAGACGACGCACGAGCTCGTGGACCAGGATCACCGCGCCATCGCCGCCCTCAAGATCTCGGGCGGGATGAAGGGCGGCCTCCTGTCGCTGCTCGTCACGCACCCGCCGCTGGAAGAGCGCATCAGGCGCCTCCAACAGGGGATCTGACGGCCGTTTATCGACAGACTTTCAGTCGAACCGGCAGGCCCAGCGCCGCGTCCCGGCGTCAAACGCGCACCACCGGGCCGCCACCAGCCGCGCGATGGACGGGTGAAACGCCGTCCTTTCGGCGATGGCCCGCGGCTGGAACTTGACCTTGTGGTTGTCGACGTCGAGCGCGAAAAACTCCCAAATCGGCGCCGGGGGCGGCCCGTCGGCCGGATTCGGGACCGTGACGCGCACGCCGAGCCCGCTCGGGGCTCGGCCGGAAGGCAAGGATCCGAAAAGGAAATTGCCGAGCGAGTAGAAGACGGGCTTGCCCTTGTAGACGGCCACGTCCTGAATCACGTGCGGATGGTGGCCGATGACGCCGTCGGCGCCGGCGTCGATCGCGGTGCACGCGAGGGCGCGCTGGTAGTCGCTCGGGCTCGTCGCGCCCTCCGTTCCCCAGTGAAAGACGACGACCGTGAAAAAGCCGCGGTCCTTGCACGCTCTGACGGCGGCCTGGATCGCGTGCGGCGCCGCGAACGCCGTACCGGGCGCGTTGTCCTTCGCCCAGAAGCTCGAAGGATAGGTGCGCGAGAACGCGGCGACGCAGATCGTCAGACCCTGGGCGCCGAGCAGCGCCGGGGCCTCCGCCTCCTGCGCATTCATCCCCGCGCCGGCGTGCGCGATCCCGGCGTCGTCCAGGACCCGGAGGGTGTCGTGGAGGCCCTGGAGGCCATAGTCCATGCTGTGGTTGTTGGCGAGGGTCACGGCCGAGACCTTGGCGGCCCGCAGCTGGGCGCCGACGCTGAGCGGCATTTTCAGGAGGAAGTTCTTGGGCTCCAGCGGGACGAAGGCCACGGTCGCGACGCCCTCGAAGTTGACGACGTTGAAGTCGACTTCGCCCAGCATCGGCATGAGGTTCTCGACCACGTCGGCCGTGACCGTCGACGGGATGAAGACGTCGCCGAAGAACTGCGCGCTCACCGGCAGCGCCCGGGCGGTCGCCGGCAGAAGCGTCAGAGCCAGAAGACTATGAGTAAATAGGCGCATGATCTTGTGGGGATGAGTGGGCGACGAAGCATCAGGGAGTCGCGATTCTAGCCAAACCACCCGGCCCTTGGCTAGTCCGCAGGCAAAGCGTAAGATCGGGAGCTTAAGGAGAGATGGCCGAGCGGCTGAAGGCGGCGGTCTTGAAAACCGTTGTGGGGCAACTCACCGGGGGTTCGAATCCCTCTCTCTCCGCCAACTCAATCAGAACGTACCGATCTTACTCAGCGATCCGCCCCTTCCCCAAATCCAGTACGTGATTCACAGGCCCGAGCTGCATGAGCACGGTGGTCTTCTCCATCGAAGTCGTCGACAGCCTGGCGATCGACTTCACGCAGCGTTCCTTTAGCCTCTGGTTCATGTGGTCGATGCCTGCCTTTATCGCACTCGAGTCGCACATGGCAAGAAATGGCAGCGTGTCGAAGGCGTTCCGGCAACCCTGAAAAATGGGCGGATCGGTCAGCCTCGGTGGGACTGACTCGCAAGTCCTTTGTCAGCGGCTCCAGTCGAAGAGGTCGAAACTCATTTGATAGACCTCCTCGTCAGGCGAGCCATTTACTTGCTGCTCGACCTTCTCGAGCAGCTGCAGAAATTCCACCTTAATTGCCTGCCGAACGGCCTCGGTCGCGGTGAAGACAACGGAGAAATTGTAGGTCCGCTCGGGCGGCAAGCGTTGATACCGCTCCATCGCCCGCAGCCGTTGCATGGCGCGGTAAGCCTTGAAAAGCGGCGAATCCACGGGCAAATGCGTATGCGCGCGGCGCAACTCATAGCGGCCATCGACGAGGGCGATCATCCCGAAGCGCTCCAGGGTCGTCAAAATCGCTTCCAGCGCCGCGGCCGACAAGCCGAGCTGCACCGCTACTGCGCGCAGGTCGCCGCGGTAGCGATCGACGGCGAGGAAGATGTGAACGAGCGTCACATCGGGGTCGACGAAGTAGGCGGCCATCTCGGCCGCGTCGCGTACGGGGTCGGCGGTCAAGTGCGCCTCGGAACGTTGGTGCCGTCGCGCCATCACCTCGAGATCTTCGGTGAGCTCGGTTCTACGTGGGGCGAAGTTGGACCGGTCTCGCTCGAGGAGGAGCTGGACGAAGCGACGTTCCTCTTTGGCGAGCCCCAGATCGACGGCGATCCGGTAGAGCTGATCCTCGTTCAAATGGACGCCGTCGGTGTTGAGCATGCGCGACAAATAGGTCTTCTGAACGCCGGCGACTCGGGCAAGGCGCTCGAAGGTGAAACGGCTCCCGAGTGGCACGTGCGGGTTGGAATGAGCGTTGGCGGTGGGTCGGAAAAGGCAGTTACGCCACGTCCTTCGTAGCCTTCTCTAGCAGCTCATGAATCAACGACTGATACGGCATGTCGTGATCGTAAGCCAGCTTGCGAAGCTTTTGGAGGAGGCTCGGATCAATTCGTATGGCGATGAGTTGGCGTACAGGGCGCCCAGACTTGGGGCGGCCAACGCGACGTGCCGTCTTCATCTCCTCGTCCGAGGATGCCGGAATGTCTGAGTAATCGATCTTGCTATCCGGCATATGCACGCCGTTCTTTTCGGTTCGCTTGCCGCGCGCTGACGATGCAGATTTTTTCTTTACCATCTTTGGTCTCCCTTAGCGTGTAGACGAGGAGCAGGATGCGTTTTCCTGTCGAGACGCCCAATCGCTTGTATCTCGGCTCGACGACGGAGTGAGCAGGGTCGTCCCAATCCAAGGCGTCGGGGTCCCCGAACACCAAGGCCGCCTCCTCAAAGGAGACGCCATGCTTCTCGAAGTTGCTGATGGCCTTTTGTGGGTCCCAAGAAAACATCCCAATTCAAGTATATACACGAATCAAGAATTCGCGTCTATACTCAAATTTGGTCCCTGGCCCTCACAAATTCGGCGGAAGAGCCTCGAACAAGTGGTGCCGGCTACGACGGCACGTCGGAGGGCAGCCACACCTTCATGATCCTGTCGTTCGACGCCGACGAGAACCAGGTCTGGACGGTGGAAGGAAACTACAACGCCCGCGTGGAGCGCGCCGAGCGCGCCGTCGACGCGAGCTGGAAGCTCGGGCACCTCGCCCCTCCCTCGTTCCGTAAGAGCCGTGCGGGCCGTCCCGGATCTCGTCAGGAGCTCGCGCGCCGCCGCTTACGAGCCGCGAGGTCCAGGATCGCGGCGGCGGCCTTGAGGCCGGTCTTCAGCGCGTTCTCGTGCAGATACGGGGCCTCGAGGTAGCTGCCGGCATACCAGAGCCGGTCCTGGCCCTGGATCTCGTTCCCTTCGGAAAGACCGGCGAGCGCCTCGGCGGTGCCGAGCGGAAGAGCCATCGTCAGCGCGGCGATCACGCCGCGCGGCTCGGGATCCGGGCGGGGATTGAGCGTCACGAAGATCTCCGGCAGGCGCGAGTCGAGCACGGCGAGACGGTTTTGCCAGAAGGTGATGGTCGGCGGCACGCCGTCCCGGTCGTCGTCGGGGATGGTCAGGTTGACGGCGCCCCAGGCGCGGTTCGAGCGCGACAGAAAATTCTGGTCGGTATGGACGACGACGGAGTCGCGGCGGGACGGCACGCTGCTGAACAGCCGCCGTTCACGCCGTCGAGCGCTCCATCGTGGCCAGGATGTCGGGCGGCTTCGTGCTGAGGACGGCGTAGTCATGGGGCGTCTCCGAACAGCAGCAACGTCTCCTTCCGAGTCACCACGAAATCCTCCGTCCGGGTCACCGGGATTTGCTCTCATGACGAGCAACAGCCATGTCATCTTTCATCCGTCGGAAAACACGGGTGTTTTAGGAATTGGTGGAGTCCATGAAATTGACAGATCTGGAACGGCTTTTGCTGTTCCCCCTGGGAGAAACCGAGCACCTGATTGGAAAGGAGACTGCCATGAGCGTGCATAGCTTTCTGGATGAGCGGCGGATCAACTACCGCATCGTGCCCCATAAGAAGACGTTTTCCGCCCGCTACCTGGCGCGCACCCTCGACGAGGACGCGAGTAGGATCGCGAAGACCGTCGTCCTCGCGACCGACAAAGGTTACGTCCTGTGCGTGATCCCGGCCGACCGCAAGGTCGACATGGCGACCGCCGTGCGCGTCCTCGGCGCGTCGTCCGTCATGCTCGCGAACGAGTCGGAGTGCGAGGCGCTGTTTCCCGAGTCCGAGCTCGGCGCGATGCCGCCATTCGGCTCGATGCACGGGCTGCGGACGATCGTCGACCTCCGCCTGCTCGAGGCGGAGGAGCTGATCTTCGAAGCCGAATCGCACCGCTACGCGATCGCGATGCACACGAGCGACTTCAAGAAGGTCGAGAACCCGGAGGTGCACGATATTTCCAGGCCAGGTTGAGCCTCAGGCGCGCGGCGGCGAAAACGCCGTGCGGGCCAAGCTCGCCAGCCAGAAAAAAAGCATGATCGTGGCGCACTTCTGGGCGACCGGCAAAACCAGATAGGGCGGTGCGGCCAGGAAGGCGACGCGCACCCACTGGAGGAAATTGACCGTGACCGGGACGATGGTCAGGATGCCGAGCCGGCGCGGCCCGCGCAGGTCGGAGCGGCGCGAAATCAGCCAGAGCGCGGCCCCGATGGCGACGAAGAACGGCGTTCCCGCGAGCAGGATCGCGGCGGCGTGAAAGGCCGGGTCGCCGACGTCGAGCGGCACGAGCAGCGCCGCGCCCGAGGCGAGGACGCCGCAGACCGTCATCAGCCGGCATAGGGCGGGTGCCGCGCCGAGCGTTCGAGGAAGGGTGATCCAAATGGGCAGGGATCCGAGCACCAAGGCCAGAAAGCCGGTCACCGCGGCCGCCCGCGCCGGGTTCGGCGCGCCGTCCGGCAGCACGCCGGAGAACAGATCGCACCAGACCTTGCCCCAAAAGTCGTATCCCGGATACGTTCCCATGGCGAAGGCCATTGCCGCGAGAAACGTCGCGAAACAGAGCGCCGTCCAACCGACCAAGAGGCGTTTGAACATTTTCGGACTCTAGCACGGAGCAAACCCGCCGCATCTGGCGGTCGTAAGCGGCGGCCTGGTCGTCGACTCCAAGCTCGGCAACCAGTCCCGCGCCGCGCTCGAAGCCATGTTGGTCCGTCATGCCCCCGCGAAAGGGACGTAAGCGGGCTAGTGCGGGGGTCTCAAAAGGAAATTTCGGGGTTGCAGGGGGCTCCGGAGCAGGTATAGAGTCACCCACCTGAGATCTGGAGAGATGGCCGAGTGGCTGAAGGCACGGCCTTGCTAAGGCCGCGTACGGGAAACTGTACCGAGGGTTCGAATCCCTCTCTCTCCGCCACACCCTTAATTTCCATTGATTCCCGCCAATACGGCTGTCCGCGAACTAGTTTGAGTCCGCTCGCTAACTCGCCTTACGCGTATTCGTTCATCACCGTCAATCTGTTGTGCGCGAGCGAAGTCCGTGGGCCGCAGCGCGGCACGCGCTCGATCGCGCCGACGCGCAGGTGCAACGGATATGCGGCCAGGGACAGGCTGGGTTTTTCGGCCGGCCGCGGCGCCTCATCGGGCGGACCGCAAGCAATCAAGGTTTTATCGATCAAAACAACGATTTACAAACTTGCCTGGCGGATCCGCGCCTCATTGCCTCAAGGACCCGGAGCCCCAAGCCGATACCGGAAATGGAAAAGCGGAAGGAGTTTCCGTGATTCGTCATCTCGCGGCGCTCGGCCTTGTTTTGTCCGTCGGCGCCTGCGGCGGCGGCAGCTTCACCGGCTCCGACACGAAGTCGGACGGCAAAGGCTCGGGGGTCAAAAAATCGGTGACGACGAGCGACGGCGGCTCGGATGGCTCGTCGAGCTCGGGAAGCGGGGCGCCGAGCGCGTCCGGAAGCTCTTCCGTCACGAGCTCCGGCAGCGGCACCGGCGATGATCAGGACGCCTCGGGCTCCGCCAGCGCCGGCAGCGGCACCGGTGACGCCACCGCCTCGGGCGGCGTTCCGCAACCCGGTGACGACGGCAAACCGCTGTGCCGCGCCGGCACTGGCGGGGCGCAACCTTCCGGCTTGATCTATCCCGCGGGCTTCGACGACGGCCAGCCGCACGCGCTCGGCAACTCGCAAACGGTCGTGCAGGTGAAAGTGACGCCCCACGGGGCGGAGAGCCTCTGGATCGACAACCTTTCCGCCAGCAGTCACGCGTTCGCCGACAGGGCCTGCCTCGACGGCACCAAGCTCCTGCAGGCGAGCTTTTCCCGCGGGAACGGGTTCAGCGTCAGCGTCGGCAATTACACCCAGTTCGGCTTCTTCTTTCTCTGCGAGGGCACGGACGCGCCGGCGATCACCGAGTCGATGAAAGACGGTGCCTACGGCGGCTACTTCTACGTTCTCTACACCGCCAATGGCCGGTTCCTCGCAATCGACGAGAGTGGGATTCCTGTCGCCGACGAGACGGCGTACGAAGCGATCAAGGACGCCGCCGCCCTCGCGATCGACGTCACGAAGGGCGTCGTCTACGCTGGCTCCGCGGCCGAGCTGGCCGCCGGCCACTATGCCGGCGCCAAATCGATCCCTTACGGCCAGCTACTCGCCGCCCGGCTCACGGCCTGCAAGGCGGATCGCGGCGCAAACGCCGTACTTCACGGCCCGTTCCCTTACCTCAAAGTGAGCCAAAACAATGGGGTCACGTTCGAGGCCGGGCCGTCGCCCGGCGCCTTCCCCTGAGGTGCGCGAAGCGGCCGAAGAGCCGATAAGCGTCGGCCCGAAAAGTCTGCTAAAATCGCCGCATGCAGACGCGTACGATCCACATCTCCCAGCCCATGCTCGACGAGGCGGATTGGCAAGCGCTCCGCGCGCCGATCCTCTCCGGCTGGGTGACGCAGGGGCCCGAGGTCGCGCGGTTCGAGGCGCTGTTCGCGGCGCGGCACGGCGTCCGGCACGCGCTCGCCAACTCGAACGGCACGACGAGCCTCCATCTGGCCCTCGCCGCCCTCGGCGTCGGGCCCGGGGATGAGGTCATCGTCCCCGCGTTCACCTGGGTCGCAACCGCCAATGCCGCCGTCTATTGCGGGGCCACGCCGGTTTTCGTCGATGTCGATCCCGCGACCTTCAACCTCGACCCGGCGCTCGTCGCCCGCGCGGTGACGGCGCGGACCCGCGCGCTCGTCGCGGTGCACCTCTTCGGACGCCCGGTCGACGTCGATGCCCTGGCGAACGCGGCGCCGGGCGTGGCGCTCGTCGAGGACGCGGCCTGCGCCGCGGGTGCCGCCTACAAAGGCCGCGCCGTGGGCGGGCTCGGCCGCGCCGCCGCCTTCTCGTTCCATCCGCGGAAGTCGATCACGACCGGCGAAGGCGGCATGGTGACGACCGACGACGCCGGGATCGCCGCGCGCATCGCCTCGATGCGGAACCACGGCGCCGCGGCGCCAAAGGACGGCGCGCCGCCCTACCGCATGCCGGACTTCGACCGCCTGGGCTACAACTACCGCATGACCGACATCCAGGGCGCGCTCGGCTGCTCCCAGCTCGCGAAGCTCGACCGGCTGATCGACGAGCGCGCCGTCCACGCCGCCGATTACGCGCGGCGTCTTGCGGAGGTCCCCTGGCTCCGCCTGCCGACGGCGCCGCTTTTTCCGGGCGACCGGCACGGCTGGCAATCTTACGTGGTGCTCGCCGATCCGAAGCGCGCGCCGCGGCCGCGCGACGAGATCATGGCGCGCCTCCTGGCGAAGGGCATCCACACGCGCCCTGGGACGCACGCCGTCACCACGCTCGGCTATTACGTCAACGAGCGGGGCGTGGATCCCGCGGCGTACCCGGCCGCGCGGCTTTGCGCGGAGCAGTCGATCGCGATCCCGCTGCACAACCGCATGACGCCTGACGACTACGAATATGTCGTTCAGGCATTGCTGGCGCTCTAGCCGCGCCTCAGACGGCGCACTTCAACGCCGGCGAGCCGATCCCGTGCTGGCGATACCACTCGGCCGTGCGCATGATGCCCTCCTCGAGGTCCACTTTGGCGGTGAAGCCGAGGCGCTGCGTGGCCTTGCTGGTCTCGGGGATCCGGAGCTCGATGTCCGCCGATAGCGCGTCTTTAAAGACGATCCGGGACTTGGATCCCAGCACGCGACAGACGGTCGTCGCCAGATTGTGGATCGTCGTCACGGCGCGGTTGTTGCCGATGTTGAACGACTCGCCGACCGCTCCGCGGACTTCCAAGGCGAGGAGCAGGCCGGTGAGCATGTCGTCGATGTAGCACCAGGCGCGGATCTGCGAGCCGCTGCCGTAAATGTGGATGTCTTCGCCGGAGAGGGCGCGGCGGATGAAGATCTGAACGGCGCCTTCCCCCGTCTGACCGGGGCCGTAGATGTTGAACGGCCGGATGGTGACGCAGGGTAGCCCGTGCTCGCGAAAGTAAGAGTGCGCCAGGTGCTCGCCCGCGAGCTTGCTCACGGCGTAGGTCCAGCGCGCCTCGCCGGCCGAGTTGGCGACGGCCTGCGCATCTTCGCGCACCATGTAGGCCATGGAGCCGAAAATCTCGGAGGTCGAGAATTCGAGGACCCGGTCGGGCACGCCCTCGGCCGCGGCGGCGCGCAGGACGTTGGCCGTGCCGATCATGTTGATTTCCATGGTCTTCACCGGCGACTTGATGACGGTATCGATGCCGGCGATCGCCGCCGCGTGGACGAGGATGTGACTGCCGCGCACGGCCTCGCGCAAGGCCGGGTAATCCATCACGTCGCCGCGCAGAATCTCGACGCGCGGGTGGTTGGCCAGGTCGGTGAAGCGTAGGCTGTCGCGCGCAAAATTGTCGAAAAGCACGACGTCGTTGTCCGCGCAAAGGCGCGAGGCGAGGGACGA
>JAYVWD010000436.1:0-1757 GCA_043786345.1 Pseudomonadota bacterium | reverse complement strand
CGCCGGCCGGAGCCGAAACCGGAGTTTACGTCGCGTAAATGAGGATTTCGGCGATGGTCGGCAACGACGCAGACGGCCATTTATCGACAGACTTTCAGTCGGACGGCTCGAGCTTCTTCCAGTAGACCGTCGTCGTCGGGTGCGTCGCCGCGAGCCGCAGCCCGGCCTTGGCCGCCTGCGCCCCGCCGATCTCGTGCAGCGCGAACAGGATGCGCTCCTGCACATAGAGCGGCGTCCCGTTGCGGGTGTTCTTTTCGTTCCGGTAGGCATCGGCCAGCAGGGTGACGGCGTCAGCGTTCCCGGACCCGTCGAACCGGCGCCCAAAGCGCGTCGCCGCCTCGCCCCGGACGACCAGGGCCTTGTCGAACAGGGCCGACCGCAGGATCCGGCCGCAGAAGTCCGCCTTGCTCTCGGAGCAGGTCCGGACCCAGCCGAGGCGCCAGCCCCAGGACCACTGCCCGAGGGCGTGTCCGGCCTTCACGTGGTAGCTCCAGAGCTTTTCCCGGTCCGCCTCGGCCGCCTTGATGAAGTAGCGCCAGTCGCTCTTCTTCGGCTCCTGATCCCAGCGGAATTGCTCGAGACTATTGGGATTTGGCCGGCCCGCCCCGAGCAGGAGGCCGCTTGCCAGAATAAATCCCCAACGATATCCGAGCCGTCTCATAGGTTCCCCTAGCTCCGGGTCTAACTAATTGAATAGTGAGGGCAAAGGTTTTTTCTTTGCCCTTTTTCTAAAGGGCCATGGGATTCCGCCGATCAGGAACTTGGATCCCGCGGTACGGTCCGAACCTTTTGAAAGACTCGGACAATGCGGCGGAAGTTCGTCACTAGCCAAATCCGGTGAAGGGAATGCGCCGGAGTGGGCCCGAGGTACAAGGAGTCACACGGAATGAGCGAGCAGATTTGGTACGTTTACCAGAACGGCCAACAACTGGGGCCCTTCGCAGTCACGCAAGTGAAGCAGATGGCGGACACTAAGATGATCCCGCAGGACGCCTACCTTTTCAAGGTGGGTTGGAAGGACTGGCGGCCGATCGAGGAGTGCTGGGACGAGCTCGGCGACGGCACTGCCCGTCCGTCCGCGCCCCCGCAGCCGACGAAGTCGCAGTCCGAGCGCCGTGATGCGGCGCCGCGTGCGACCATCCAGGGCCGCGTGATCGTGCACAACAACGGCCAGCTCGTCATCGGCGGCGGCGTCAACATCTCGTCGACGGGCATCTTCGTCGAGACCAAAGACCAGCTCTTTACGGTCGGCGAGCGGCTCAAGCTCTCCGTCCGCGCCGAGGCCTTCACCAAGCCGTTCAACGTCGTGGCGCAGGTCGTTCGCTACAACTCCGACCCGCGGTTCCCCGTCGGCTATGGCCTCCGCTTCGAGGACTTGGACGATGCGATCGGACGCGAAATCCAGAAGGCCGTGGATTCGGCCAACGCGCAGAAGCCGACTCACAAAGCGGCCCGCTGAAGCTTTCGCGTCATCGGACAATTGGGTTCTTCGCCTGTGTTTTTTCCGGGAGGTCATCAGTGGCTCAGATGTTAGGCGTTCCTTCGAGCTGGAAGGGGACCCGTTCCCTCGAGCAGGCCCTCAAGCTGATCGATTACGGCGTGCTGCTCAAGTGGCGCGACATGCGCACCTTGCGCCGCACGTTTTCCGCGACCGACGAAGAGACCGTCGTCCGCCACTTTGCGCGCCGCCTCGTAGAGCGTAGCAGCGTGCGCCTCCAGGCCGAGATCCTGGTCGAAAGCGTCATGATCTGGCTCGC
>JAYVWD010000435.1:0-5938 GCA_043786345.1 Pseudomonadota bacterium | reverse complement strand
CGTGAACGCGCGCAGCGCCCGCTGCATCGCCGCATCGAGGTCGAGCGCGCCGGTGCTCAGGAGTGTTGTCAGGCGCAGCCCGTCCACGTCGTCGCCGAGCGGATGGAGCGTCCAGTCCCGCCGGTCGTCGGCGAGTTTTTCCGGCCACGGCAGGCCGAGGCCGCTCAGCGCGAGCGCCGGCCGCGCCAAGGCCGCCAGCGCCAGTAGCGCTAGGCTCAACGAACGGCATGCGGTGCGGCGGGCCATGAAAGCTTAAGCTCCCCCGAGGATCCTTCTTTAGGGAATCGATCGGAGGAGCGGCGCCAAGGGTTGATCGGTTTAAGTCAACCATTTGATTATATTGAATATAATTGGCCCCGAATCAGAGGTCCAGCTCCTGCAGGGCCTCGACCGCGTGCTTTTGCTCGGCGCTCAGCTTGTCCGGGACCTGGAGGTCCACGACCACGAAGAAGTCGCCGCGCGCGTGCGCATCCTTGCCGGAGACCGGGAATCCCAGGCCCTTCAGGCGGATGTGCGTGCCCGGCTTCATCCCCGGCGGGATCTTTACCTTTTTGACGCCGTCCATCGTCTCGACTTCGCGCGCCGCGCCGAGCAGGGCCTCCGAGATCTTGAGCGGGACCTTGGCCTCGATGTCGTTGCCGTTCCGCACGAACTGCGGGTGCGGCGCGACGTTGATGACGATCAGCAGGTCGCCCGGCTCGCCGCCGTACGGGCTTTCGACGCCTTTGCCCGGCACGCGCAGCTTGGCGCCGTTCTTCGCGCCCTTCGGAATCTTCACCTTGAGCTGGCGCGTCGAGCCGTCCGACAAGCGAAAGCTGATCTGCCGCTCGCCGCCGCCGAACGCTTCGTGGAAGCTGATCGTGATCGGGTACTCGATGTCCTGGCCCTTCGGGACGCCGCCGCGGCCGCCGCCCATTCCTGGCTGAAAGCCCTCGAAGCCCTCTGGCCCGCCGCCGAAGCCGCGGGGCGCGCCGCCGCCGCCGAACATGCGGCCGAAGATCGACTCGAAGCCGCCCATGTTGAATTCGCGGAAGATCTGCGAGAAATCGGTATTCCGGAAGATCTCTTCCTGCGTGTATTGCTGGTGGAACTTCTGGTCGCCGAACTGGTCGTACTGCTTGCGCTTGTCGTCCTCGCTCAGGACCGCGTAGGCCTCGCTGATTTCTTTGAACTTCTCCTCGGCCTTCTTGTCGCCCTTGTTGCGGTCGGGATGGAATTTGAGCGCGAGTTTGCGGTACGCCTTCTTGATTTCGTCGGCGGTGCTGCCCTTCTCGACTCCCAGCGTCTTATAATAATCAGCCACGGCTTGGATCCTTCGCGGTCGCGGGCAGGCGCCCCAGAAAACTTCGAGGGGGGTGCCCCTCGGTACAGGGTAATTCCGGATCTCATCCTGTCAACCGGGGATCCGTTCAACCGCTCGACTGAGCTGGGCTTTTAGCCAGGCGGTCTTGTCAAACTGCCGGAGCATGCTCCGCTCATCCGTGAGCCCCCGCGCCGCGGCCATGGGGAACCAACGCAGATCCTTCGACTCTTCCGTGATGGCGAGCCGCTCGGCCGGATCGGCCACGATCAGATAGCGCACGTCGTAGTGGACGTGCGCCGGCTCGTTCTTGCGCGCCGGGATGTCGTGGCAGTCGAAGTCGAAGGGCAGGGGATCGCGCCCGGCCTCGAGTCCGAAAAGGGATTCATAGGCAAGGAACTGGATCAGGGCCAGGCCGGACTCTTCTTCGACCTCGCGGCGGGCGACCGCATGAACCTCGGACTGGCCGTCGGCGTGGCCCCCGAGCTGCAGCCATTTTCCGAGCTTGGCGTGCAAGGTCAGCAGGACCTGGGTGAGGTCCGGACTGACGACGAGGGCCGACCCGGTGACGTGGCCCCGCGCCAGCCGCCGCTGAAAACAGTCTGGATACCTCGCCACGAAGTCCTGGAATTTCGAGAGGATACGCTCCTCCTCGGCCGCGTCGAAGCCGGCGTAGGCGGCGCGGCCCCTTGCCCAAAATTCGCGGTAAACATGAATGTTTTCCAAGAGATGACGGCGTTCCATGGACCCTCCGAGGTGCCGGCGGCCCGTTATAACAAGCTTTTCGACGCCGACCAATCCTTAGGCGACCTTTTGGCCGGAGGCTCGCCCCAAGCCCGCGAATCGACGAGCACAGGAAAAGGTACAAAACTTGAAGGAGATGACGATACAGAGGTCCAGGAGAGTCCGTCCCGAGTCCGCCCCGCGTCCCCCGCCGCCCGCCGGCCGGTGTCCTGGTGCGAGGGGCCGGAGATGACGACGAGGAGCTTACGGAATGACGTTGAATCGCACGATGGCATCGCTCGCACAGCTGACGCTGCTGCTTGGCGCGCTCACGACGGCGGCGGGCTGCCGCGGCCGCGACCGCCGCCCGATCGCCGTCCAGGCGCCGCCGACGACCACGGGCGCGCCAACCGCCGGTCAGCAGCAGGCCACGAACCCGGGCGCAGCGGCGGGGACACCGGGCGTCGATCCCTTGCAGCAGGCCGGCAACGGCACGGCGCAGGGTGGTCCAGTAAATCCCACGAACAATCCGAGCGCCCTCCCGGGCGATACGGTTCAGCCGGGCGCGACGGCCGGCGCGACGACCGGCGCGACGGCGACGACGACCGCCGGTGGCGCCGCGAACCCCACGGCCGGCGCCACGGGCGGCCTTCCGAGCGGCGGCAACGGCACGCAGCCGGGCCCGCCCGCGGCGACGATGAGCATCGCGACGACGCTCGAGGACGGCACGCAGGCGTCCCTTCAATGGGACGGCAAATCGTTCAAGGGCAACGACAAATGGGATGTGGTCTCGCAGTAATCGTAAGAGCGCCCGCATCGAGCTTCCCCCTTCTTCCAAAAGCCCCCGCGCCTCCCGCGGGGGCTTTTTCTGTCCTCCTCCCTTTCGCCGCGTTTCGCCAATGACATCCCGTGTCCGGCTCTGTTACACCTCCTGATAGTCAAAACTGATCATCGGAGGTCGCCCATGCCCAAGAATCGCGACGGCAAAATCATCGGCGGATGGCTCGCGCCGCATCCGCCGCACCTCGTTTACGGCGAAAATCCGCCGCAAAACGAGCCGCGTTCCCGCGGCGGTTGGGAGCCCCTGCGCTGGGCTTACGACAACTGCCGCGCCAAGATCAAAGCCCAGAAGCCGGACGTCATCCTCGTGCACTCGCCGCACTGGCAGACGGTCGTCGGCCACCACGTGACCGCCGTCCCGAAGCTCTCGGGCCTGTCGGTCGACCCGATTTTCCCGCACCTCTTCCGCTACAATTTCGAGATGAACGTCGACGTCGAGCTCGCCGAGGCGATCCACGACGAGGCGAAAGCCGAGGGCCTCGAGGCCCGCAAGATGAAGAACCCGAACTTCCGCGTCGACTACGGCTCGATCACCTCGCTCCACATGATGAACCCCGACTGGGACATCCCGGTCGTCTGCATCAGCGCGAACAACAGCCCGTATTTCTTCGACGACAAGACCGGCCAGGACGAGATGACGAAGCTCGGCGTCGCGACCCGCCGCGCCATCGAGAAGACCGGGCGCCTCGCCGTCCTCGCCGCGAGCAACACGCTCTCGCACTTCCACTTCTCGCGCGAGCCCAACCCGGACCTCCCCGAGGACATGAGCAAAGAGCACGTCTTCAGCCAGTCCCAGTACGAGTGGGACGTGAAGATCATCAATCTGATGCGCGAAGGCAAGACCAGGGAGCTGATGGAAACGCTGCCGGCGTTCATGCGCGAAGCCTTCGCCGAGGTCAAGGCCGGCGGCCTCACCTGGATGCTGAGCGCGATGGGTTTCCCGGAGATCAAAGCGACCCTCCACGGCTACGGCACGGTGATCGGCACCGGCAACGCCGTCGTGGAATGGGACTTGGTCGGCACCAAAAGTTTGACGTAACCCAAGGGGTGATGAACCATGGCCAGCAAGACCGCGACCGACACCGAAATCGCCACGAGCGCCGCGCTCGTCCCCGGACTCCCGCACATCCTCAAGCCCGAGCTCAATCCCGCTTACGGCGAGATCGCCGGCGCCATCGCGAGCCTCGGCGACCGCTTCTATGAGCGCGGCGTCCGCCGCATCCTCTACTACAGCACCCAGTGGATCTCGGTCCTCGGGCACTCGTTCCAGGCCCGCCAGAATCTGGAGGGGCTGCACGTCGACGAGAACTGGTACGAGCTGGCCGACCTGCCGTTCCGCTTCAATGTCGACGTCGCCGCCGCCAAATCCATGGCCGCGGCGGCCGCCAAGGCGGGCTACCAGGCGCGCCTGATCGATTATGACGGGTTCCCGGTCGACACCGGCACCATCGTCGCGGACCGCCTCCTGAACAAGGGACGGTTTAGCACCGGGATGGTCTCCTGCTGCGTCTACTCGGACTATGCCGACACCGTGAAGTTCGCCAGGACGCTCGTCAACGCCCTGGCGGCGGACGGCGTGCCGACGGCCGTGATCACCGTCTCGTCGCTCTCCGGCCGCTGGTTCAACACCGAGGTCGACCTGCGGGAAGACCATGTGAGCTCCCCCGGGGACGACCAGTGGAACAAGCGCATGATCAACCTCCTCGAAAAGGGCCAGCTCAGCGAGGCGGAGGCCCTGATTCCGGAATACGCCGGGGCGTGCAAGGTGGACATGGGCCTCAAAGCCCTGGCCTTTCTCAAGGGGGCCGGCGCGGCCATTCCCGGCAAGGGCGCCGTGTGCCACGCTTACGGCGGCATTTACGGGACCGGCGCGGCCGTGCTCGAATTCTAAGGCCGGCGCCTCTGCCGCTAAAGGCCCGTTAACGCGGGTCTTTTTTTCGTCTTACACAAATGCCCCCAAAGTCCTCAAGAATCGGCTGCCCGGGACCGATAAGGAGGGCACGTCCACAGATATGAAGCATCCAATGGGAGCAATGCGGTTTGAAGACCAGCATGACCACCAAAGTCATCGGTATTCTCTTGTTGACGACCGTCTATGCGGTCGGTCCGGCCTGCAGCAGTGCCGCGCCGCCGACGCCGCCCCCGGCGCTCAAGCGGGCGCCGACGACCTCGACTTCGACGTCGACGACCGGCTTTGACCCGAACGCCGGCGGCGCTGGCGCCTCCAGCACGACGACCGGCAGCGGAACCAGCTCGACCACGACCGGCGACACGGGCACGACCTCGACCACCGGGACTACCAGCGCCACGAGCACCAGCACCACGGGCGACACGAGCACCACGACGGGCTCGACCCTCCCGGCGACGCCGACGGTCCCGTTTCCGGGTCCGAACTCCGGCGGCACCGGCGGCGGCACCAGCGGCGGTGGCAAGGGCGGCCTCGGCGGCCTCCTCGGCGGGCTTTCCGGCGGCGGCGGCGGTCTCGGCGGCCTGAGTGGCATCCTCGGGATGCTCGGCGGCGGCGGCGGCGGCGGCCTCTCGGGCCTCTCCGGCCTCCTCGGCGGCCTCGGGGGCGGAAGTAGCGGCGGCGGCGGCACCAAGCCCAGCGGTACGGGCGGCGGAGCGGCCGGCGGTGGCGCGGCGGGCGGCGGTGGCGCGACGGGCGGCGGTGGCGCGGCGGGCGGCGGTGGCGAAGGCGGGGACACCTGAAAAGTACGACGCGAGGATCGACGGCAATGAAACGCACCTCTTCCATTCTCTTGACGACGCTCGGCGTGATTTTGAGCCTGGTGGCCTGCAAGGTCGCGCCGAAGCGGGACCAGCAGGGCGCCCAGGTGAAGAGCCTCGACGACCTGGCGCACACGCCTGGCGCCAAAGGCCCCGACTACCGCTGCGGCGGCCTCTACGAGGGCGGCACGCTGCCGGACTACGTCGAGCCCCTCCGGGATCTGATCGAGCCCGCGGACAGCGACCTCCGGAATACCCTGCTGGGAACCGCGCAGGCCCTGCCGGCGCCGGTCGCGCAGCTCATCACCGGGACCCGGACGCGCATCCGCCTGGTCGCCGACGCCGTCA
>JAYVWD010000434.1:0-2160 GCA_043786345.1 Pseudomonadota bacterium | reverse complement strand
CCGGCCCGGGCCGCCTTGCCCGACGACAGGACGCGGCGCTTCTCCTGCCTCTGGCTATAGGCCATGAGGACCATCACCGGCACGAGCGCCCCGAGCAGGGCGAGGGAGTAGACGCCGGCGTCGGGAATGCCGTCGCTGCCGCCGAGCTGGACGGCCTGGTAGATCTTGTAGGTCAGGGGATACGCCTTCGCCGGCGCCCCGATCCACGCGGGGATCGCGAAGGCCGAGATGTCGAGGGCGGCGCAGAGACAAAAGGCGCTCGAGATCGTCGGCAGGAGGAGCGGCAGCTCGATCTTGAGAACGACGACCGCCGGCGTCGCGCCCGCCAGGCGCGCCGACTCCCGCAGGGACGAGTCCATGCGCGCCAGCTTGTCCTCGAGCAGTAAAAAGGCGACCGGCGCGTGCGCCACGGCGAAGGCGAGCGTCATCCCTAAGGCGCCATAGAGCCCGAAGGGCAGCGGCAGCCAGCCGTTGAGCAGCCCGGTGCCCGGGTTCCACGCCGTCACGTAGGCCGCGGCCAGGATGAAGTTTGGGACGAGGTAAGGGAGGATGGCGAGCAGCCGGAAGCCACGCTTGCCGCGGAAATCGCTGAACGCGAAGACGCGCGCGGCGAGGAAGCCGAGCACCACCGAGGCGAGCGCGGCGCCTAAGCCGGTGACCGCGGTGATGAGCATCACCTTCGGGAAGTTGGCGCCGCCGAGGATCTCGGCGATCCGCGGGGCGTCGATCTGCGCGAACAAAAGCGCCACCGGCGCGGCGAAGACCACGACGAGCAGCGCCGTCCATGCGAGCCTTAGGAAGCTCACTCCAGGATGAGGCCGGCGAATTTCTTCTTGATGTCCTTGGCGTTCTTCGCCACGTCGAGCTGGCTTTCGGTCGTCCAGGCGGTCGACTTGGCGGTCACCTCCTTGAGCGGCTTCGCGCCCTCAGGCGCCGGCACGTCCGGGAGGATGCTGTACATGAAGCCGTTGAGGAGGAGCTTCTGGCCCGCCTCGGAGACGACGAAGTCGGCGAACTTCGTGGCGCCCTCGACGTTGCGGCCGTCCTTGAAGACGAGCTGGACGCTCGGAATCGGGATCGCGCCGTCCTCGGGGTAGATGACCTCGATCGGGCTGCCGCGTTTCTTCGCGGCGAGCGCGTTCTCGAGGAGCACGAGCCCCAGTTTTTTCTCGCCGGACTCGACCTTCTGGATGACGACGGAGTTGCCGCCGCTCGAGGCGAGGGCGTTGGCTTTGAGCTTCTCGAAGTAGGCCCAGCCGTATTTCCTGCTTAAATAAGCGACGGTCGAGAACACCGTGCCCGACTCGAGCGGGCTGCCGGCCTGGACGAGGCCCTTGAACTCCGGCTTGGCCAGATCGGCAAAGGACTTGGGGCGCTTGGCTTCCGGGACGTCCTTATGGGCGATCATGACCATCAGCGAGTAGTAGTTGGTCTCGACCGCCTCGTGCCCCGGACGCGTCGCCGCGAGGCCGCGCTGCGCCAGCCCCAAGCTCCAGAAGGGGTCGGACGTGAGCAGGATGTCGGCCTGCGGCTTTTTCGCGACGATCTCGGCCTCGACCTTGGCCTGGATTTTCTCGGACCCGCCCTGAAACACCTGGACGTCGTACTCGGGGTATTTCTTCTCGAACGCGGCCTCGATCGGCGCGATGAATTCCTTATAGATGGAGGTGTAGACCCACACTTCCTTCTTGGCGGCCTCCGCGTGAGCGATGGAAGTCGCTGCAATCAAAGCCAAAAAAACCAATGCCGGCCGGTGGATCATGAAGGGCTCCTCGCGCACGTTCAACGGCGTCGTCTACACGAGATCCGCCGCTCGTGCCCATAAAAAAAGCGTTAAGACTTGGGGTGATGCGACTTCCAGGCGCGGATGCAGAGGCCGAGGCTCGCGACGCTCCAGACCGCTTCGACGATGAACACGCCGGGGTTGAACGGGCTCAGGACGCTGGGAACCGCGTAAGCCCGACGACGAGCTCTGGACGCGCATCAACCGCGCCTGCGACCAGCAGTTCGCCATCATCACGTCAGTGCGCGAGCTCGAGTCCGTCGTCCAGGGGAAGATGCGCGTGGCGCTCGCGCCCGTCGCCCTGGCGACCATCTATGACGACGTCCTTTTCACCTTCGGGGAGCGCCACGCAAGGAAGCGCCTCACCCTCGAGTGCA
>JAYVWD010000433.1:0-3375 GCA_043786345.1 Pseudomonadota bacterium | reverse complement strand
TTTTCGCCCCGGACACGCAAACCGTGGGCACGAACCAGGTCACGGTCGGCTTCCCATCGGACATTTCCGACTACCATCACGTGGACATCCGCCGCGTCGAAGGCTCCGCCGCGCCGGTCGACTGTGGGGACGGGGTCGTCGTGAAGACTTACGGTCCCGGCGATTTCGTCCACGACGACGTCTTAGCCTTCAGCGACTATACCGGCGGTGCCGACCGCCACTTCAGTTACCGCGCCTGCGTCGTGGACCGCGCCGGCAACGTCACGTCGCCGAGCCTCGCCGCCGGCGCCGACCCCGCGCACCTGGTCGCGAACCTCGTCGCGAAGGCCCACATCCTGTTTACGACCGCGGCCTCGTTCAAAGGCGACCTCGTCGATCCGCTCGGCGCGGCGTTCACGACCCAGACCGGCGTGGCGCGTGGGGACCGGCGCTGCATGGAGGCCGCCGCCGCCTCGCCGATCCTTCTGGTGAACGTCGAGCCGCACTGGCGGGCCCTGCTCTCCGACGCGACGACCGACGCCATCACCCACGTCGTCGTCACCGGCAGCGTCTACATGTCCGACTTCGCGACGCCGATCGCGGCCAACTTCCCGTCGAAGCTCTGGAACGGCAACCCGGACAACAACCTGCCGATCCTCGACGAGACCGGCGCCCCGTTCAGCGGGAGCGCCTGGACCGGCACCAACGGCGACGGCACCCGCCACGCCGACCACTGCCTCGACTGGACGAGCCCCTCGATCCTCGTCCTGGGCCGCGTCGGCGACACCGCGGGGCCCTTGGACGCTACCTGGCTGAGCGTCGGAAATGCGGGCTGCGACCAGTCGAAGCCGCTCTATTGCATCAGCGAGAGGCCATGAAGACGGGGCGGCGGTGTTTCACGCATCCCGGGTTCGTGATAAAATGGAGACCATGACTCCCCCCGAAAATACCCGCAGAAAACGCATCGTCGCCGTCGACGATGAGGAAGAGATCCTCCGCCTCTACCAGGCCTTCCTCCAGTCGCGCGACTTCGAGGTCATCACCTGCAAGAGCGCGAACGAATGCCTCCTGCTCCTCCGCAACCAGAAAGTGGACCTGGCGCTGCTCGACATCGACATGCCCGGTATCACCGGGATCCGGCTGCTCGAGATGATCCGTCTCAACGCCAGCATGGACGAGATGCGCATCGTCATGGTCACGGCCAAACACGACGAAGCCACGGTCCGCGCCGCCGTCAAGCTCGGCTGCGACGGCTTCCTGATCAAGCCTTTCAGCCTCAAGGATTTCGCGGCGCGCGTGACGCTCGAGCTGTTCAGCGTCGGCGACGGCGAGGTCCGCGAGATGCTGAAAAAGGGCCTGAGCACCATGCGCTCGAACCTCCTGCGCGAGCCGGGCATGGTCGAATACAGCGCGCAGGACTGGGATGCTTACCCGCTCAAATGGGGCGAAGTGCGCATCTGCGTGCTGCTGCCGCGCGGCGTCCGGCCGACCCACTTCCAAAAGGCGCCGCTGGACGAGTGCGAGAAGCGCCTCGTCATCCTCTATAAGCACCCGCTCCGGTGGAAACGCGTCTGGCCGCACCCGGCGCCGCCCAAGGCCGAGTCGGCCTGAGGTGGGCTGCTCAGGCCGCCGCGGCCGGATAGGCCCCCGGCGCCGCCATTTCCCCGCTGACGCGCCCGACGAGGAAAAACGTCTCGACTTCGCCGCGCCCTTTGAGGGCGATGCGGCCGCGCGGCTCGAGCTCGTAGAGCCCGGCGAGCTCCCGCGCCATCTCGGCCGAGACCTGGATGCGGCCCGGCGCGCTCGACGACTCGAGGCGCGAGGCGATGTTCACGGTATCGCCCCAAAGGTCGTAGAGGAAGCGGCTCCGGCCGATCACGCCGGCCACCACGGGCCCGATGTGCAGGCCGATGCGCAAGGAGAACGGCGTCGATCCGAGGTTCGTCAGCCGCTCGACGACCGCCAGCAGATCGAGCGCCGTCTCGGCCGCCGCCACCGCCGCGTCCGCGCGCGGCTCGGGCAAGCCCGCCACCGCCATGTAGGCGTCGCCGATCGTCTTGATCTTCTCGAGCCCGTGCATCGCCATGACCACGTCGAAGCGCGCGAACAACCCGTCCAGGGCGTCCACCAGCTCGTCGGCGGTGTGCTCGGCCGCGAACGGCGTGAAGCCGACGATGTCGGCGAACAGCACGACGGCCTTGTCGCTCCGATCGACGATCCGGTCGCCCGGGGCGGCCCGGCGCAGCCGCCCGGCGATCGCCGCCGGCAGGACGTTGTGCAGGATCGTCTCCGCCGTTCGCTCCGCCAGAAAGCGGCGCCGGCGCACGAGCTCGTTGGCGTAGGCGCAGGCGACGGCCACCAGGAACGTCACCAGCAGGACTTGGATGAACGCGGACTGTTCTTCCGAAAGAAACGAGCCCGACACCTTCGACCAGTGGATGCAGGTGCCGAGGAAGACGCAGTTGACCGCGAGCTTCTCGCGCCAGCCGTAAGCCAGGATGCTATTCGCCATCATGAGCACCAGCCAGGCCGAGCCCATCACCCGCTGGAACCGTGCTTCGGCCAACCAGACGAGGGCGGTCATCCCGATCCCGAGCACGGCCATGCCGGCCGCGCTCCCCCACTGGCGGTGGCGCTTGGCGAGCCCCGAGTTCGCGAAGACCCCGAGGCCCATCATCAGGAGGCCCAGCCCGACCTCGGCGTAGTGGAAGGCGATCGCCCGGCTTCCGCGCGCCCACCAGAAGAGCGGGTTGCAAAAGAGGAACGCGCCGAGCACCCAACAGAGCACCCGGGGCGGCAGCATGTCGCCCTCGGCGTCATATTGCCCGTAGGCCTGCTCGAGCTGCGGGTCGCGGAAGCGCAGCGTCAGGGGCCGTATGATGTCGTTTGTAGAGTGCATTTCCCAATGAGGATCGGAGCTCCGGGCCGGGCCCTTGAGGGACGCCCCGGCGCCGCCCCGTCAACCCACCGTCGCGCCACCTGTTTTCCGGGTTCCTCAGGGAATTGGCCGCCGCGGCCGCGGCGAATCGGACCCCAAGGCCTGCGCCGGCGGATCTTCCCACCAGATGCCGCAGCTGGCCTTCTGCCCGGGATCGAGGGGGAAGGCGCAGAGGTTCGCGGCTTTGGTGATCTCGCCGCTGACGATCAGCTCGACGTCGGCCCCGGACTCGTTGATGAGGGTATGAAGGATGCCGGTGCCGCTCGGGAAGGCCACGCTGTCGCCTTCGCTCATCGGGTGGCGGTGCCCGTTGATCCAGGCGATGGGGCGGCCCGAAAGGACAAAGACGAACTCCTCCTCGAGGGATTCCGCGTGCGGGAGGCTCGAGCGAAAGCCCGAGGGCAGCGTCACGTGATGCAAGGCGATGCGTTTGACGCCGACCTTGCGCCCGAGGTCCC
>JAYVWD010000432.1:0-3373 GCA_043786345.1 Pseudomonadota bacterium | reverse complement strand
AAGTTCCAGGTCTCCGTGGGCGTTCTTCGCGAATGTCCAAGTCGCCGCCGGCCCTTTACGGCACCGCGAAGGTTTGGGGCGCCGACCCTGATTCCGGATACGTGCCGGTGTTGCGCGCCGTCCAGCTGGTTCCGTCGTTCGAGCTTTGGATCTTTTGGCCCGCAACGGCGCTTGCCGCACGCCGACCGCGGGCCGGACGCTGGACGCCGACGCGCCGACGCCGCCGCCGGGATTCGGTGTTTTTTGCAAAAACATCGAATCTCGATGGGCAGGTCGTGGCGCTGCGCGCGAGCGGTCCGCCGGACTGCGTAAAGGGCAGGAATCGCCGCCCTAAGGCGGCGACCCCAAGCCTCAATGATGGTGAGACGTTACCGGCCGGCGCCAGCCGCGCCGACGAGCTCCGACATCCGGACCAGCAGCCGGAGGCCGTGCGTTTTCGATACGGCCTCCAGATCCGGCCACCGCGCCATCGACCCGTCGTCGTTCAGGATCTCGCAGATCACCGCCGCCGGCGCCAGACCGGCGAGCCGCATCAGCTCGACGGAACCCTCGGTATGGCCGGGCCGCGCGGCGACCCCGCCCGCTGCCGCGCGCAAGGGGAACACATGGCCCGGTGAGCGAAAGGGTCATAAATACCTACTTTCAGTGGGTGCCTGGCGTCCGCATCTTCAGGCGTGAAAGAAGGTAATACTGCTTTCGAGACACTCGGTGGGTTCGACCCTTCCCGCGGACCGGAAGCGCCCTGAGCGCTCTATGCGGCCGTAATGCCAGCGCTCTGCTGCGGGGTCAAGGCAACTCGATGGCGCAGGTCGTGTTGTCGCAGGTGACTTTTCCGGTCGCGACCGGGCGCGTCATGGCGAGCGTGCCGCCGAAGGTCTCGATTCGCGGGAGGAAATAGTAGAAGCCGTCGAGCTCCGCCGCGCCGTCGGGCTTGGCGTCGAAGAGTGTCGCCGCCAGGCCGATGTCGACGACGGTCGTGTCGGGCGCGAAGTAAACCTGGACTTTTTTGGGCTGCGCCCGCACGGGTGCGGCGATGAGCGCGTCGACGTTCGGCACCGACACGCGAGTCGGCTCGGCGCCCGGCGTTTTGACGCCGTCGACGTCGAGCCAGTCGAAGGACGAGATCATGCCGACCCGCAGAGTCGTCTGGTCGACGCGCCAGCGCACCTCGGTGCCGCCGGCGAGCGTGCCTTTTAGCTTGGCGTCGTCGAGCGAAAGCGAGGCCCATTGCAGCGGTTTCGTCGGATCCGCCGGCGATTTCAGCGATAAAGAGACGGAGTTGCGCGGCGGATTCTCGCACTTGAGCGTGAGCGAGTCATCCTTGGTAGACTTCGCCGGAACGGCGATCGTCTTTTTCTCGTCGGATTTCTCGCAGCCGTCATTGGTCGCGGCCTGGCTGAGGGAAAGCATGACCTGGAGCAGGTAGTCGCTCTGGTTGTCGGCGGTCATCGAGACCTCAAAGGCGTTCTTGACGCCCAAGAGCGACTTGTTGCCGCATCCCGCCAACATTGCCAATGCCACGTAGAGCAAGCGTGTCCAAGCGAACCGCATCGATCCCTCTCCGGTGGTTGACGAGCGTAAACCGGATTTTAGCGCCAGTGCGGCGCGCGCGCTCGTTAATTCGCGCAGCTGACGGGTGTCCAGCGCTTTGACACCCCCGGGTCCGGAAATTAATTGCAAGTCATTGATTTATCAGGGCTGTTTTCTACAAAACGGCGGCACGGAACTTGGAAAGTGAGGGTCGGGCAAGAAAAAAGTCGCTGTCGTAGTTCCTGGAGTTGCCGTGCTGAAGTTGCTCATGCCCCATCGTCTCCTGGTTGTCGCGCTCGCGGCGCACACCCTCGCGGGTTGCGGCCTCTTTCGCGAGACCCACGAGAACCACCGCACCGATCAGGCGCACGCCCAGCTCGCCTCCGGCGATCAGGCCCCCGCCACGGCGAGCGCCGCCGAAGCGCCAGGGCCCGCGGGCGCCGCCGGCGAGCAGCCGGAAGCCGCCCCGCAGACGGGCGACGCCAACTTCGACGCCAGCTCCACCCCGGCCGCCGTCGCCGTCACCGACAAGCTCGATCACGCGTTTCGCTCGTTCTTCTACCAAGGCGCCGCGGCGCTGACGGAGCTCTTCGCGACCCCCGGCGCGCCGACCTCGAGCATGCTCTGCTTCCCCTCGGCCCTGGCCTACCAGGCCGAATACCGCCGCGTGCACGCCGGAGCGCCTGAGACGACCCTCAAGGACGGCACCGACAAGACTGCGGACGACGTCGTGCTCGGCGGGCAGGACGTGCGTTTCATCGCCGACTTCTGCAAGGCTGACCTCAAGAAAGGCATGACGATTCCCCAGGGCGTCGGCTGCATCAGCCGCCTCTTCACCGCCTCGGAGCTGAAAGCCGACATCCGCGTCATCGGCCAGGACGCCCAGTGGTCGTCCTTCGGCATGTATCCGGCCGGCACGAAAGCCGAGCTCCGCAGCGTGACCCCGGGCGACCTCCACGAGCTGCTCAAGTCCGACTCCAGCGTCATCGCCCTGGTCGGCGCCTATGTGAAGGAGGGCGACCGGATGAAGCGGGTCAAAGGCCACTTCATCTCGCTCACCGGTTACGCGCATGCCGACGGCGCCCCCGCCGACGAAGCGACGATCGGCCTGGTCGATCCGAGCGCCGACTACTCCCGCCGCGCCGAAGGCGTGAAGTCGGACACCTTCGTCATGGGTCCCCGCCCGGCGGCGCTGGCGGGCCTGCTTCCCGAGCACGCCGGCTTCGAGCTCCGCGGGTTTTCGCTCGGCGTCGCCGGCGCCACCATCGTCGTGGAGAGCGTGATCGCCTTTCATTGAAGGCCTCCGCTAGTTAAGGCCTGCTATGGCCAATGGGCCAACTTACCATCTCCATTTAACTTAAGTAATTGATATTAATTATAAAACTTTGTCGGTTAGGTAATTCCCCTAGAAAATATTGGTAAGCATTGAGCAACTTTTATGCAAGCCATCAATGCCTTATCCACATGCTGATACGTGAGAACCCAGGGGTATGGGTCTTCAAACGGCACAAGCCCCCAAAATAATTGGAGGCTGGGCCCTTCCACGACGCCCATAGCGTCTGTGGATAACATGTGATTTGGATCAGGCCGTAAGGCCAGCGCGGGCTTCGAGGACCAACTGGCTGAAGGCCGTGGTGTCGTTGATGGCCATGTCGGCCATCACGCTTCGGTCCAGAGTGATCCCACGGATTTTGAGGCCGTGGATGAAGTCCGAGTACTTGAGACCGCTGGCCCGGGTCGCCGCATTGATGCGGATGATCCAGAGCTTACGGAATTCGCGCTTCTTGACGCGGCGGTCCCGGTAAGCGAACACCATCGCGCGCCGAACGACGTGAATCGCCGT
>JAYVWD010000431.1:0-2627 GCA_043786345.1 Pseudomonadota bacterium | reverse complement strand
ATCGAGGCCGACCCGGCGTTTCTCGCCGGCCTGCACGCCGTCGTGACGGATTTCCACTTCGAGGGGAGCGCCCTGGACGGGATCGAGCTGGCGCGGCTCGTCAAAGAGAAGCGCCGGGGATTTCCCGTCTTCCTGTCCACGGATGGCGACGTGGAGTATCTCCCCGGAGACGGGATCGAGGCCAAGATCGCCAAGGTGCCGCTCCCGTTCGCGGAGCTGCTCAGCCGGAAATCAGGATCCTGAGAGGCTTTTCGCCTTCAGCACAGCGCACGCGGGGCCCTCGCCGAGGCCGCTCCTGACCTGGAAGGCGCGCGTCAGGTCGAGGTCATCCGGAACGCCCCCGCTCCGGCGAAACACCCAGCGTGTGCGCAAGCTCGGGGACCAATGTAGGGTCAGGAGCCCGTAGTTCTCGAAAAGGTAGCGGAGCGCGATGAGGCGCGGGCCGGCCTTGGCGTTCTTCTGCCGGGTTTCCTTGGCGATGGCGTCGAGGGTGAGCGGATATTGGGCGCGAGGGCCCCGGCTCGGATGCTTTTCTTGAATCGCATCCCTTCATGATAGCGAAGCGCGCCGCGTGGACGCAACCCGCCGGAATCGGTAGGATGGCCCTTCCGTTCGCCCCATTCTGACTAAAGAGGTCGACCATGCTCCACCGCCTGCGCCCGCTCGTCCTCGCTGCCCTGTGTTTTTCGAGCTCGGTCTCGTTCGCCGATGCGAAATCGCATGTGGCCGCGGTGCAGAGCTTCTTCAAGGTCGCCCGGATGGATCAGCTCATCGATGCAACCCTGATCCAGATGACGGACGTCCAGATCAAGGCCAACCCCGCGATGCTGCCCTACCGCGATACCCTGTTGAAGTTCTTCCAGAAATACATGAGCTGGAGCAGTCTGGAGCCGGAGATCACCAAGCTCTACGTGAAGGAGTTCACCGAGGCCGAGATCGGCGAGATCGCGAAGTTCTACCAGACGCCGGTCGGGCAAAAGGTGATGAAGAAACTCCCCGAGCTGTCGTCGCAGGGCGCGGCGATCGGGCAGGCGCGGGTTCAGGAGCACATCGGCGAGCTGCAGGCGATGATCGCGTCCCAGGAAGCGAAGAAGGCGCCGGCGGCGGCCGTGACGCCCGAAGCGCCCGTCACGCCGGCCGCGCCGGCGACTTCAGCCCCCCCACCGCAAAAGTGACGCCACGTTCTGCTTATTAAATAGGCAGGGCGTGTTCCCGACGCCGGATTTCTCATCAAGATCCGGACGAACCCCAATCAAGGCCAAGGCATGCGCCTTGCAGCAGGGCCGGCTCCCACGGTCGCCTCCGGTGCCCCGGCGGGACCACGTACTGATTCGAGGGGGGAAGGGAACGCATGAAGTTGGAAAACGTCTACCGCCTCGCCGCCGCACGGTTCAAGGAGCGCTTGACCATCCACGACCTGGCGCAGGCCGCCGGGATGCCGGTCAACACGCTCACGCGGCACTTTAACGGCGCGCATGGCGTCAGCCCGGTGCGCTGGCTCTGGCATTTCCGGACCGTGCTCGCCGCCGAGTTGATTACCACCGATCCGTCGCTGACCATGGGGGACGTCGCGGGGCACTGCGGCTTCACGAGCAATGCGCACTTCGCGCGGCGTTTTCGCAGCGTTTTCGGGGAAAGTCCGTCGCGGTTCCGGGCGCACTGCCGGGGGGCGGAGCGGCCGCTGCCGACGCTGGCGGCGCCGTTGCACCAATTTGCGGTGAAACGGGCCCTGCAGAAGACCGCGCACCTGCCCGCGGAAACCTGGTCCCCTTGAAGCGGGCCGTCCCGCGCCTTGGGGGCCGGTTAACAATTGTTTAGGCCGGGCCGGGGGATTGGCATAAACTGAGGGCTTCCCGACCAAGCCCTAAGGACCCCGCAATGCCCAAGGCGCCGAAGCTCCGCGTTCTGCACCTCGATGACGACCCCTTCGAGCTCGAGCGCGTCCAACGCGCCCTCGAGGAGCACGCGATGGACTGCACCTTCGAGGTCACCTCCGTCGCCAGCATCGCGGACTACCGCAAGAGCCTCGCCGCCAAGCCCGGCCCGGACGTCGTCATCCTCGACATCCACGTCGACGACAGCGCGGTGACCGGCATCGCCCTCGCCGGCGAGACGCGGAAGCTGGCGCGCGGCGCCGTCATCCTGATGTGCTCGACGGCCGACGACATCACGACGATCGCCGATTGCCTCAACTCCGGCGCCGACGACTTCATCTCGAAGCAGTCCGACAAGGGCGAGCTGAGCCTGCGCGTCTTCAACTCCTACCGGCTCGCCAAGCTCAAACAGGGCGGCGACTCGGCGTTCGAGGACGCCCCGACCCCGACCGGCAAAGGCCGCTTCGTGCCGATCGGCGCGACGATGGAGCGGATCGCCAAGCGCGTGCCCCTCATCATCAACTCGGCGATCAGCGCCGTGTTCATCCGCGGGGATTCGGGGACGGGCAAGGAGGTCGTCGCCGACCTCTTCGGCCGCGCGCTGCCCGCGGGGAGCGCCTTCGTCAAGGTGAACTGCGGCGCCATCGCGCCGACGCTGCTCGAAAGCGAGCTCTTCGGCCACGTCAAGGGCGCCTTCACGGGCGCGACGTCCGACAAGCGCGGCCTCCTCGAGGCGGCGAGCGGCGGCTTCAT
>JAYVWD010000430.1:0-6532 GCA_043786345.1 Pseudomonadota bacterium | reverse complement strand
ATCCAGCAGGACGGCGTCGACATGATGGGCGACGCCCTCTACGAGGCCAACAACTTCGCCCGCGCCAAAGACGTCCTCGGCAGGAAGGAGCTGCTCGATTTCGCCGCCGGAATCGGCCTGCGCGCCCTCACCCGGTACGCCGCCAACGGCATCCACACGGAAGCCGTCGTGCTCGGCGAGTGGCTGATCAACCAGTTCCCGCTGGCGAAAGAGGCGCCCGACGTCCTGATGATCACCGCCGACTCCTGGGCGAAGCTCGACAAGTCCCCGAAGCGCATCGCCGCCCTCGAGAAGTTGGCGCTGCTCCTGCCCGCCCAGTCGCTCTGGCGCTCGCGCCACAAGGACGAGCTGGCGGTGATCCGCAAGATGGAGGAGCGCGCCGTCCCCGCCGCCGTCGCGTCCGCCACCTACTACTACGACGCCGCCCTCGGCTCCGGGAACGTCAAGACCTTCGAGACCGCCTCGTCCTTCTACGACCTCCTCCTCGAGCACTCGTCCAACGCCGCCGCCGCCAACGACTGGCGCCTGCGCCGCGCGCACTGCCAGTATTTCGCCGGCAACTACGAGGACGCCGCGCGCCAATACAACGAGCTCAAATCCGCCTACAAGGTGGACCCCGAGACCCTGCAGGTATCCTCGTACCAGCTGGTCCTGACCAACGAGCGCCGCTGGCGCGAGCTCTTCGGCAAGATGGCCGAGCAGGGCCACGACCCGACCAAGGCCGGCGGCGACGTCGGTAAAGCCCTGGAAGCGCTCGAAAAGAGCATCGACGAGTTCGCCGCCCGCTTCCCCAGCCAGTCGCGCGCCGTCGACTTGCTGCTGGTCGGCGCGAGCGCCAACCGCGACATGAACCAGTACGACAAGGCCTCGCGCTATTGGCAGCGCGCCCTCGTCTCCGGCCCGAGCCCGGCGCAGCGCGGCGTCTCGATCCGCGGCCTGATCTTCGCCACGATGAAGACGGGCTCGAGCGGCGACGTCGTCGAGGCCTCGCGCCGCTTCCTCAAGCTCGAGGACTGGCGCACGCTCGGCCTCGCCCTGAGCAACGAGCTGCGCGGCGTGCTCTCGGTCGCCGCCCTCGACGAAGGCAAGCGCCTCAACGGCGTCGGCAACGTGCTCGAGGCCGGCCGCCTGCTCACCGACGTCGCCGCCGAGTTCGGCGACGTGCCCGACCGCGACAAGCTGTGGCGCGACGGCGCCTACATGCTGGCGATCGCGGGCGACTGGGCCGGGGCGCAGAAGACCGCCGAAGGCTACGCGCAGTCCGGCCTCGGGAAAAACCGCGGCGACATGGTCTACCTCCTCGCCCGGTCCCACGAATACCAGCTCCGCCTGCACGACGCCGCCAAGCACTACTACGATCTGGGGAACCGCTTTCCACAGCATTCCCGGGCCGACACGTCGCTCCGCCGGGCGGAGAAGCTGGCCGCCGCGGAGGGCGACTTCGCCCTCGCCGCCGAGGCCGCGACGACTCTGGGCGAGCGCGCGAAGAAGGCGGAGGACCGGATCGCGAACTTCGAGCGCGCCGTCGACTACCTGACCAAGGGCGACGACGCCCCGCGGGCGCTCAACCTGGCGCGAAAACGCCTGCGCGCCAGCACGACGCTCACCGAGAAGCTCAAGAGCCAGCTCCTGGTCGCCCGCATGAACTACAAGGCCGGCGGCGAGCAGGAGGCGCTCGACGACCTGGCGATCCTGGGCAAGACCGTGGAGCGCCAGCGCCAGTCCTTGAAAGCCGAGGACTACCAGGCGCTGACCGGCGAGATCCAGTTCCTGCTCGGCGAGGAGGCGAAGCGCCGCTTCGACGACTTCAACCTGATGGAGCGCCAAGGCGACCTGAGCGGCAAGATCGCGCAGAAATCCCGCTTTTTCGAGGACCTGGTGCAGGCTTACGACCGCGCCGCGGCGACCGGCCACCCCCGCTGGTCGGCGCAGGCGCGCTTCGAGCTCGCCTCGGCGGCCGAGGCCTTCGCCGATGAGATCGCGAGCATCCCGACCAAATCGGGCGAAGGCATCACGCTCAAGTCGAGAAACCGCTTCAACGCGACCATCGACCGCCTGTCCACGCTCGCCAAGAAGTACCACGGCTCGAACGTCCTCGCCGCCCGCAAGGATCCGGCGCGCTTCAAGGACAACGAGTGGATCAAGAAGTCGACCCTGCGCCTGACGGGCGACAACTCGGACAAGCCGGAAACACGCCATAAAGAGGTGCTGCCGGCCTCCCTCCAGGACAACCTGCCTTCGGAATGGAGCCTGTGACATGATGCGCTTCGCGACGGTGATTCTGGCGATGCTCTTCGCCTCCGCCTGCACCACGACGCCAGGTTCGGACGAGCACGACCTCGGGCCCGCGATGACGGACTCGAAGCAGGACCTCGACGTGCCGATGGGCGTCACCCAAGGCGGTAAGGTCCCGGCCGATGCCGTGATGAACTGGCAGTCCTTTTTCAAGGCGCCGCCTTCGGCCAAGGATCGGAGCCTCCTCGAGCTCAAGCTCGCCGCCTGGACCGACACCACCAACCCCAAGGATCTGCTGGCGAAAGCCCGCGGCGAGCTGGTCCTCGGCAAGGTCGGCGCCGCCGAGACCTCGTTCCGGAAGCTGCTGCGCCTCGACCCGTCCAACCTCGAGGCCGCGCTCGAGCTGGCGTCCCTTTATCTGAAGAAGAAGGACGTCGTGAACGCCTTCGAGTTCCTGGCGCAGGTCAAGGACGGCCTCGCCACCTCGGACAAGGCGAGCCACAGCTTCCTCGTCAAATACCGGTACACGCTCGCCCTCGCCTACATCGCCCGCGACGACCGCGACAAGGGCCACAAGGTGCTGAGCGATCTGATCGGCGTCGACAAGGGCTTTTCGCCGGCCTACGTCGCGCTCGCCACGTCGTACCTCGCCATCGGCAAAGACTCCGTCGCCGAATTCGTCGTGCGCCGCGGCCTGGACAGGAGCAAGGACGACCCGCGGCTCCTCAACCTGATGGGCCTCGTCCTGCAGAGAAAGCGCCTCTTCGACGAGGCCCGCATGTGGTACGACAAGGCCGTCAAGGGCGACCCCGGCTTCGTCCCGGCCCTGGTGAACCGCGCGACGCTCGCCGCCCAGAACTTCGAGCTCCCCGCCGCCGAGGCCGACCTGATGGCGGCGCTTTCACGCGACCCCCTCCACGTCGACGCCCTGATCGCCCTCGGGATCGTGCAGAAGAAGCAGGGAAATGCCCAAGGCGCCAAGGCCTCGTTCACCAGGGCCGTGGATACGGACCCGGACAACCCCTATGCGCGCTTCAACCTGGCCGTCCTGCTCGCCGACGACTTAAAGAAACCGGACGAGGCGCTGCGCCTTTTCCACGAGGTGCTGCAGACCAATCTGCCGGCCGGCGACTTGAAAGACCTGGCGCGCAGCTACATCAACGACCTGAAGCCTTCCGGCGAGCCGTACTGACGCCATCGGGGCGCGAAGACCCCGTAACGTCAGCCTTTTCCGAAATCCTTCCTAAAGTTCGTCAAGGCCGCACCGAAGACACGTTCGGAGGACTTGTCATGACGGCCACCGGCACCCCCCCTGACAGCGGCAAGCGAACGTACGACCGCACGAGCTATATTCTCGTGGTGGACGACGACAATACGTTGCTGAAGTTCTTCAAGATCCACCTCAACAAGTTCTTTTCGCGCGTCATCGTCGTGAAGAACGCCAAAGAGGCGATCGACACGCTGCGCGAGAAGGAGATCGACCTGGTGCTCTCCGACATCCGAATGCCGCGGATGGACGGGTTGCAGCTGATGAAACGGGTGCGCAAGCACGACCCGTCGATCCCGGTGCTGATGATCTCGGGCGCGCTCCTGACGGAAGAGCAGAGCAAAGCCGCGGACGAGGATGCCGACGGCTACCTGCGCAAGCCGTTCTCGGTCGACGACCTGCACCACTTCATCGACCAGGGCATGCAGCTTCGCGAGAAGTACAAGCGCCTGAACGAGATGCTCCCCGACAAGAAGCTGTTCCGCGACGTGCTGCGCGGCAAGATCAAGGTCGAGAAGTACGTCGAGGACAAGGCGCAGCTGCAGGAAGCCAACGAGATCCTGGGCAACGTCAAGAAGGCGGGCTGAACGGCCGGACGGGACCCCAGGGGGTCCCTTTTCGGCTCTAAGTCCGGCCCAACCGCGCCCCGATCGGCACGAAGGCCTTGGCGTCCCGCGCCAAGGCCAGGCCGCGCAGGGCCTCGCGGGTGGCCGGGTCGGCGTCGAGGACCTCGAGCCCGATGCCCGCGTGAAACGCCGGCGCGTCGACCGTGCGAGCCCACCGGACGGCGGCGAGCATCGACCAGGTGTCGGCGCCCAGGGTGAGCTTGAGCGGGATCCGAGCGCCGACGGCGAACTCCTCGGACGTGGCGGCGAAGATCCCCCCGCGCCCGACGGCGACCGCGCCGCTCGCCAGGGCCTCTGGCATGCCGGAAAAGGCGAGGCGACGCGCCGCCCCCGGCCATGCGCTGCCCGTTTCCTGCCAGCGGTCCACCCAGGGGGTGATGAAGTGACCGATCCTCTCGGAGATGAGCTGGATGTCGAAGGGTTTGTCGAAGAGATCGACCGCGCCCCGGTCCAGGACCTCCGCCAGCGTGATATCGGCGAATCCGGACATCGCCGCGACTTCCGGGCGCCCGGGCCCGAGCGTCGAGATGCGTTCGATCAGCTCGACGCCATCTCCGTCGCCCATCCGGATATCGGTCAGCACAAAGTCCGGTCGGTCGCGCTCGACGACGACGAAGGCGGCGTTGCCGCTCCCGGACCCCAAGATCCGAAGGCCGAGAGGCGCGAGCAACTCGACCAGGAGCTCGCGAATATCGGCCTGGTCATCCACGATCAGGAGCGTCTTCACCGGTACCTCGCCAAAATCGTCGTCTTTCGTCTGGAACTTCATCAAGGAAAGCGGAAATCCGCAGCATTTCCGGGGAGCCCCGTCTTGACGGGGATTCGCCGGTCCGTTTTAGCCGCATGGAATATTCTACCGCCAATTGTTACTCTGTCCTTGCGGCAACCTCGCTCAATCGAGAATTGCGCGACATCCGCCGAGGGCTTGCCGTGAGATGGAACGTGGGGCCGCCTTGAAGAGTACGTGCCCGACGCCAGGGTCTGGACGAACCGCCAGATTTCACCGCTTGATCTCCCTCCTCCGGGAGGCCTGGGCGTGCGCGCTCAATCGCCCGCCGCCCCCGTCGCCGGTCGGGAAGACTTCGGGTCAGATGCTGTCGCCCGGCGAGGATTTTTTCCGCCGGATCGTCGACATCACGCCGAATAATATCTACATTTTCGACCTGACCACCATGGCCAGAGTCTATACCAACAAAACCAGCGCCGCGACATTTGGACACAGCCCCGAAGCCGTCCGGCCGATGGGCCAGGACTTTGTCGCCACCGTCATTCATCCGGACGACGTCGCGCGCGTGCTCCGGCATATCGAGGACTTCAAGTCCGCGCGCGATGGCGAGATCGTGGAAATGACCCACCGGGTCAAGAACGCCATGGGCGAGGACCGTTGGATCAGCAAGCGTGAAGCCGTCTTCAAGCGCGACGGGGCGGGCGTTCCCGTGCAGCTCGTCGGGGTGGCCGAGGACATCACCGACAAGAAGATGCGCCAGACGGACCTCGACGCCGCCAACGCCGCCCTCAAAGCCAGCGAAAGCATCCTTTCCAGCTTCGTCAACACGTCGCCCGTTCTCATGAGCGTCATGGAGACGACCGACACCGATATCAACTATGTTTTTGCCAATCAAGCGACGGCCGATTTTTTCCGGCTTCAACCGGCGGACTTGCAAGGCCGGGGCGCTTTATCGCTGGGGATCCTACCGGACACCGTCGCCCGCCTCTTGACCCGATACCGCGAGAGCGCGGATACCGGCCGGCCGGTGACCGTCGAAGTCACGTCCAACCGGGGCGACGTCACGACGTGGTTTTCCTCGACGATCAACTACATCGGTCCGGGCGGCGGTGGGCGCCCGCGTTTCTCGCTTCTGACGGTCAATGTTTCCAGCCAAAAATCCGCCGAACAAAAGCTGCACGTCCTCAATCGGGATCTGGAGAGCCGGATCGAAGGACGGACGGCCGAGCTCAACCAGACGCTCGACCGGCTCCGCGACAGTGCGGCCCGGGCGTACCAGGCGGGTCAACATCTCCGGACCGTGTTGGGGCACCTGCCGATCATCCTCTGGGCCTGCGACGAGCACGGCAACCTGACCCTTTCCGAGGGCCAGGCCTTGGTGCCCATGGGCATGAAGCCGGGTCAATTCGTCGGCGAGTCGGTCTTCAAGATCAACGCCGACCATCCGGAGATCTGCGGCCACGTCCGGACCGCGCTCGGCGGTAAGGCCGTAAATTTTCTGAGCGCGAGAGGCGGCCGCAACTTCGAAGGGCACGTCTCGCCCTTGCAGGATATGCACGGCCAGCCGAGCGGCATCGTCGGGTTCTCGATCGACATCACGGAGAAGCAGCGGGTCGCCGCCGAGCGGGACGCCCTGCAGGTCCGCGAGCGGGCGATCGTCGAATCGTCCCGGCTCAA
>JAYVWD010000429.1:0-6091 GCA_043786345.1 Pseudomonadota bacterium | reverse complement strand
CAGATGAAGACGGTCGTCGAAAATATCAAGGCCGACCCCGACTCGCGCCGCCACCTGGTCGTCGCGTTCAACCCGGGCGAGGTGGACGACATGGCGCTGCCGCCGTGCCACGCCTTCTTCCAGTTCTACGTCGCCAAGGGGCGGCTGAGCTGTCAGAGGTACCAGCGCAGCGCCGACGTCTTCCTCGGCGTTCCGTTCAACATCGCGAGCTATGCCCTGCTGACGATGATGATGGCGCAGGTCACCGGCAACCAGCCCGGCGACTTCGTCCACACGCTCGGCGACGCGCACCTCTACCTCAACCACCTCGAGCAGGCGCACACGCAGCTCGGCCGCGCGCCGCGCCCATTGCCGGCCCTCGCCATCAACCCCGCGGTCAAGGACCTCTTCAGCTTCCGCTTCGAGGACTTCGAGCTGACGGGCTACGACCCGCACCCGCACATCAAGGCGCCGGTCGCCGTATGACGCCCACCATGATCGTCACGCAGATCGTGGCGATGGCCGAAAACCGCGTGATCGGGGCGCAGGGCAAGCTCCCCTGGCATCTGTCGGAGGACCTCAGGTTCTTCAAGCAGACGACGCTCGGGCACGCCATGATCGTCGGCCGCAAGACCTTCGACTCTTTCGGGCGGCCGCTGCCGGGGCGGCTCAACGTCGTGATCACGCGCACGCCGCAGGTCGGCTCCGAGCTCGTCGTTCACGCCTCTTCGCTCGAGGACGCGCTGCGGATTTGCGCGGAGCGCCGCGGACGCTGGGGCGACGAGGTCTTCGTCGCGGGCGGCGGCGAGATCTACCGGACCGCGCTGCCGCGCACGGACCGGATCTGGCTCACGCGCGTCCTGCACCCGGTGGTCGGCGACGTCACGTACCCCGAGCTGCCGCCGGAGTTCGCCGCGGTCGAGACGCAGTCGTTCGCCGAGCCGTTTCCCTACACCCGCACGCTCTACCGGCGCGCGCCTTAAGCCGCGGGCGACCGGCCGGCGTCATTGCGGCGGCGAGATGCACGAGGCGCGGCACGACGACGCCCCGTTCACTTTGCCGTAGTTGACGGAGCAATTCCACCCGGCGCGGAGGTCGCCGCCGTAGTCGCACACGCAGCCCCAATACGCAAACGTATGCAGGACCCGGCCGGCGCTGTCGGCGGCGACGGAGCCGGGCCCGACCGCCAGGGCGTAGTGGCCGCCGATGGCGATCGCCCCGCCGAGGGACATGCCGCAGCTCGTCACGATCTGGCCGGCGCCGCACTCGGCTGCCCGAATTGGGTCGCGCCCACGAGCGCGAGGAGGCCCGCCATTCCCAGGGAGACCACGACGGCGACGAGGCTTACCCCCGCGGACGCGCGGAGCGATGGAGGCGGCTTTGCCATGACTGCTTCATCGGCAGCGGCGCCTCGTTGGGTACCCCCCCCCTCGATTGGACGCCTATCCACTGATAAGAAGCGGTATTTTTCGGCCCGGCCGCTCCTGGCGTCAGCGCGCCCGCTGCGCGATCAGCTCGGCCTCGGCGGCCTCGGCGACCCGCCGCCCCTCGTCGACGTCGAGGAGGACGAGGCAGCCCATTCCGACCACGAAAAAGCTGATCAGAAAGAGGATGGAGGAACGGCTCGAGCCGGTCGAGATCGCGACCCAGCCGAACAGGACCGGCCCGAGGATGCCGGCAAATTTGCTGAAGACCGAGTTGAAGCTGAAGAACTCGGCCGCCTTCGACCGGGGGACGATGACGGCGTAAAGCGAGCGGCTCAAGGCCTGCGACCCCCCTTGGACGAGCGCGACCATGCCTGCGAGCACCCAGAAGTGCCACGCCTTGGTCATGAAGAAGCCGAGCACGCAGATCCCGGCGTACACGCCGAGGCTCACCATGAGCGAGGCTTTCGCGCCGAGCCGCTCGGCCATCATCCCGAAGGCGAAGGTCGCCGGAATGCCGAGAAACTGCACGAGGAGCAGCGCGCCGATCAGGTGCGTCTCGCCGATCCCGATCTCAGCCCCGAACATCGTCGCCATCTTGATGATGGTGCCGATGCCGTCGGTGTAGAACCAGAAGCCGACGAGGTAAATCATAACTTGTTTATAGCGGCGGATGTCGCGCGCCGTCTGGACGAGGCGCAGGACCCCGATCCGGATCGGATGACCGACCTCGTGCGCGGCGCGCGTGCCGGCGTTGCCGGGGACCCGCCGCCAAAGCGGGATCGCGAAGACGAGCCACCAGACGCCGACGCTGACGAACGAGGCCCGCGCCGCGACGCCTTTGTCGGGAAACCCGAAGAACTCGGGCTTGAGGGTCCAGGCGAGGTTGAGCGCCAGCAGCACGCCGCCGCCGACGTAGCCGATCGCGTAGCCCGCCGTCGACACCCGGTCGATCTCCTCCGGCTTCGCGACGTTGGGCAGCAGCGCGTCGTAAAAGACGAGCGACCCGGCGAAGCCGATGTTTCCGACGAGGTAGAGGGCCGAGGCCAGCACCCAGTCGCCGCGGTGGACGAACCAGAGGCCCATCGACGCGACGCTACCGAGGACCGTGAAAAAGGCGAGGAATTTTTTCTGCCCGCCGGTCACGTCGGCGATCGCGCCCATCGCCGGCGCGAAGACAGCCATAAGCGCCAGCGCAAGGCCTGACGTATAGCCCCAGTAGGCCGTGCGGACATTGGGCGGGAGGTCGACGGCGGCGACGTTGGCGAAATAGATCGGCAACATCGCGGCCATGATGGTCGTCGCGAAGGCTGAGTTCGCCCAGTCGTACATCGCCCAGGCACGCAGCTCGGGGCGGTCCAATCCCAATCGATTCAAGAGGCTTCGGCTCATCCCCCGGTCGTATCTTGGCCCGAACGCAAAGGCGAGTGGAATTGCCCCAAAAACTCCTTTGCAATTTTTCACAATGAATATACAACTGGCCGGTCAGTCAAAATTTGAAATGCCATCTAGTCAGGGGGGTTCCATGAAACAAATCAATACCTTACGCTCAAGGGCCGCACTTGCTGGCGCGGCGTTTTGTCTCATCCCTGCCATGTTCGCGCTCCAAGCATGCGGAAGCAAAGGCCAAAACGACCTGTCGAGGGTCAAGCACGACGCCGGCCACCCGACCCGCTCTAATGAGGGCTGGAACTGGGTCGCGACGACCCCGGCCCAATACAAAAGCGTGCTCGCGCCGCTCGTCCAGATCGACACGAGCACGCTGCTCGCCGCCGACCACAAGCTCACTAAGCGCGTCCAGCTGTGGCTCGACAAGGTCGACGCCTCGCTGCGCTCCGCTTACCCGGACGCGCTCGCCAGCGTGCCGAAGCCCCAGGCGATGATCACGGTCGATGCAACGGCCAACGCCTTCGTCGCGCCGGCAGCCGTTTGCTACAAAGTCGCCGTCAAGGTCAAGAACGGCAACGCGACCGCCAACACGACCCGCGACAAGGTCTTCCTCGACGCCAAGACCGGCGAGCTCTCCGACTTCCCGAACGACCTGAGTTGCATCGACGGCCCGGCCGGCCCCGGCAACCTCAAGACCTTCGCCCAGCAGTTCAACGCCGCCTCGACCGCGTGCAAATTCGAAGTCCAGGGCAGCGACGCCGCCGCCAAGCTCGTCCCGAACGCGTCCTGCCACGTCGCCGACGACCTCGGCGACACGGTCCTCGGCAAGAGCATCGTCATCCTTCAGACCGCCAACTGGGTGACCGTGCACACCGGCATCTTTTCGCTTTTGGACGAAGACTCCTTCGTCGCCGTGCTTTCGCACGAGCTCGGCCACTACTACCGCTCGCACATGACGGCGCACGCGTCGAACTTCGGCTTCTACTACACGCTCGACCAGACCAACCCCGACCACCGCCCGGTCGCGGACGCCAGCGTCAAGGGCGACGGTGAGAAGGCCTTCGCCGCGGCGACGCTCCTTTCCGACAACGACTACTATACGCCGATGACCGGCCAGAAGACGCGCTCGGAGCTCTTCATGGCGGTCGGCTCCCTCATCAAGACCGTCGCCGGCGCCGGCAGCGGCGTCCCGGCCGAGTGTATAACAGCCAATGACCTGCTCAAGTCCTCGAGCTTCGGCGCCGCGATCGATAAGTTCCCTTTCGCGAAAAATGACGCGGACATGGACGCCGCCTACGCCAACTTCGAGTCGAAGGTCGGCGCCTGCCTCGCCAAGCTCACCGTCAAGGCGAGCGGCGCCGTCACGGCGACGGGCGCCAGCTGGGCTGCGTTCAAGGACCTCGTGACCAAGCCGGTGTGGCCGACCTGGATCGCGCAGCTCCCGAGCGGCTCCGCGCAGGCGATCGGCGCGCTCCTCGACACCATCGGCAGCCGCCTCGGCGCGGCGCCCGCGACCGGTACGACCTGGGACAAAGTGCTCGCCGCGAAGTCGACGGCCCTCGTCGCCCAGGACGCCGCCGGCATCCTCGCCCTCCGGAGCGCCCACGACCAGAAGATCGGCCAATATACGATCGAGCAGGAAGCGGACGAGGAATCGGCCGAGTGGATCGCGAAGCTCGGCTTCGACCCGAAGGCGTCCGTCTCGGCGATGCATGCCCTCGTCATGGGTGAAGAGACCTCGCTCCATGGCCTGCTGCTCGGCCAGGCCGATTGCGAAGCCCTTTACGACCGCGACTGGACCGACGCGCAAGGCTCCTACCAGTTCGTCCCGGTCGGCGATTACTCCGAAATCCACCACAGCACCTGCTACCGCATGTTCAACCTGAGCCGCGAAATCCTGGCGCACCACGAGGTTTCCTCGGGCGCGGCCCTGCCGCCACACGGCGGCCAGGACTGGAAAGACCTCCAGACGCTCGCGGACCACGAGAGCGGCGGCGGGAACCCGGCCGATCCAGGCGGCCACGGCCCCCTCGGATTCAGCCACCACAAAGTCGCGCCGATCGCGCTGAAGTCCCATGCCTTCGACTGCGTGTACGCGTCGCAGTACCGCTGAGGCTCAGGGCTCCATTGACCGCAGAAGGCCCGGCATCGCCGGGCCTTTTCCGTTGGCCTTCGCCGGGCTAGACCGGCGCTTCTCCGAGCAAACCCTGCGCCGGCGCCGCCGCGATCTGGCCTTGCCCGCGCGCCCAGCTGAGCACGACCGGAAACGGCGCGTCCAGCGCCGGCAGCGCCTGGACGCTCACGCCGAACGGCGCCAGCACCGCGCGGGCGATCTCGAGGTGGTGCGCCATCCGGCTATGTCGCGGCGGCGCCGCGGGCGCCGCCTGCTCCCCGGGCGCGTCGGCGAGCTGGAACACGAGGAGGACGCGGTCCTTTTCGGTCCGTTCCCGCAGGCCGAAGCGCAGATTCGGCTCCGCCGAGCCGTCGGCGAGGGCCAGCATCACATGGTAGAGCGCGGTCACCCAGGCGCCGTCGCGCACCGGCGGCGGCGTGGGGAGCTCGTTGCCGCCTAAGCGCGCCGCGATGGCGAACCCCGCGTGGCGCTTGTCGAGGCGCACCAGCGCGAGCGCGCGCTCGAGCGGCCCGGCGAGCGCCGCGCCTAGGCCGGGGAGCTGCGGGTCGTCGGCCTGCAGATTGGCCAGGCCGTGCCAGAGGCCCGCGACGCGGGCGAGCGCCGAGGCGCCTTCGACCAGGCGGTGGCTCTTGACCGAGGCGTTGACGGCGAGGTCGGAGACCTCGCCGGCCATCATCGCGAGCGCGATGATCTGCTCGTCGAGGAGCGTCGCGCCCGGGCTCGAACCCTCGGTCTCGGCGAGCCCGCGGATGAACTTGCGGGCGCCGCGCGCGCTCACGCCCTCCTGCCATTCCATCATGACGTTGAAGAGGAGCTTCGACTGCTCGGCGACCCGGCCGCCGAGGATCTCCGTCAAGTCGTCGGCGGCTTCGGCGAGGCCGTCGGCTTTCTCGAGGAAGCCCTCGGTCGTACGCGCCATCTGGATCGCCAGCGATTCGAGCTCGGCGCTCGCGGCGAGGCGCAGGCTCAGGCGGGCGATCTCGGCATCGCGCGTGGCGACGTCGTGCGTCAGGTCCAGGACGGCGGCGCGAGTCCGGTCGAGCTGCTTGTTCTTCTCGCGAAACGCCCCGAGGACCAGCGCCTCGGCGGCGGGGGGCAGCGCGGCGCTGGCGGCGCCGACGGGCGGCGCGGCGGCGTCGGACCCGAGGCAGGAGGCGGCCGGGGC
>JAYVWD010000428.1:0-3922 GCA_043786345.1 Pseudomonadota bacterium | reverse complement strand
CGTGGCCGCCGCCGCCGCGTACCGCGAGATCATCCGCTCCGACTTCCAGGCCCGCTATTTCTCCCGCTTCGCGCGCCAGCTGACCTACAAGGTCGAGCCCGGCGTCAGCGACGCGATCCAGTTTCCGACCGCCGGCCCGTTCGACCAGCGCCTCGGCTACTCGCTCCTGCCGCAGCTCCTCGAGCGCGTCCTCGCGCGCGGCTTCCGCCTGACGGCGCAAGCCCGGCTCTCGCCGAAGCACCTGGAAATCGTGCGCAAGGGCCTTTACCCGATCTACCACGAGAAGGCCAAGGCCGGCCTGACGATCCTCGACGCCCACGGCGCCGAGCTCTTCACCTCGCAGTACCCGCAGCTCCTCTACGACGAGTTCGCAAAGGTCCCGCCGGTCGTCGTGAAGACGCTGCTCTTCATCGAAAACCGGGAGCTCCTCGACGAGTGCTATCCGCACAAGAACCCGACCGTCGAATGGGACCGCCTGGGCCTCGCGGTCACCGACATGATCATCGCCAAATTCCTGCCCGGCCACGACGTCCCCGGCGGCTCGACGCTCGCGACGCAGATCGAGAAGTACCGGCACTCGCCGGAAGGCCGCACCGCGTCGCCGACGCAAAAAGCCATCTAGATGGCCACCGCGACGCTCCGGGCTTACCAGGACGGCCCCGAGACGCGGGGCGCGCGCCAGCGCATCGTCACCGACTACTTGAACTCCGTGCCGCTCGGCGCCGTCCCCGGCGGCGGCGAGGTCCGCGGCATCGGCCACGGGCTGGTCGCCTGGCACGGAGTCAGCTTCGGCAAGGTGAACGCGCTCCTTCAGGAGGTCGACCACTTAGGCGGCCTGGACGAGGCGCAGATCAACGAGAAGGCGCTCGCCTTCAAGGAGGTCTTGAGCCTCTTCCTCTCGCAGCGCCGCCCGGCCTACTACCTCCAGTCCAACCGCGAGGCCCTCAAAGACCTGACGAAAAAGCACCTCGGCGCGCTCGAAAAGGCCGGCATCCTGTCGCCGCGCTTCCGAAAGGCCGTCGAGCCGCAGGACCTGACGTTCCGCAACAACCAGATCCTCTTCCAGCCCGAGCGCCAGAACTTCCTCGAGCGCAAAGCCGCCAACGCGGTGCGCGTGCACCTGCTCCAGCTCTTCGGGTTCGACCGGCTCTACTCGCTCGACCGCCTCGACCTCACGGTCGTCTCGACCATCGACTACGAGGCGCAGCGCGCCGTCACACAGCTCCTGAAGCAGCTCAAGAACCGCGAGTTCGCGGCGGAAAAAGGCCTCCTCGCCGACCGCCTGCTCGCCCACGGCGACCCCGCCGAGGTCATCTACAGCTTCACCTTGCGCGAGCGCGTCGGGGGGGGGGGGGGCCACCTGCGGATCCAGGCCGACAACGTCGACGGCCCGTTCAACGTCAACGAAGGCGGCAAGCTCGAGCTCGGGTCGACGGCGAAGCTCCGGACGCTCGTGAGCTACCTCGAGATCATCGAGGCCCTGTTCCATGCGCATGCCCTGGAAACGCCGGAAGTGCTCCGCCAGATCGAGGTGCATCCGTCCGACCGCCTGACGCAGTGGGCGCTCCAGTACCTCGCGGCGCCGGACAACGCGGCGAAGGGCCTCGAAGCGATGCTCCAGGCCGCGCTCGACCGCCCCTATTCGGCGAGCCCGGCCGAGGCTTTCTTCACGGGCGGCGGCCAGCACCGCTTCAACAACTTATCGAGTCGAAGGCGATGAGCCGCACCGCGACCTTCGTCTTCTTCCTCGGCGACCGCTTCTTCGGGACGCTCACGGCATACGTGCCGAACCCCGCCGCGGTGACCTTCAACTTCACGAGCGCGCTGCCGGTCCAGATCCTCAAGATCCTGGCACCGAAGCTCACGCCGCTCCTCACCGGTCGTCCGTTCGTGGGGCCGCCGGATCTGGCGACCGCGCCGGTGAAATGAGCGCGTCGCCGACGCGGATGCCGTGGCGCCGCGCGAACTCCGGCCACACCTGCAGCAGGGTGATGACGATCGCCGCCAAGATCGGGCCGAAAAAGACGCCGAAAAGCCCGAACATCTGGAGGCCGCCGAAGATCGCGACGAGGCTCACGAGCGGGTGCATCTCGCCCCGGCCCTTTAAGATCACGGGGCGCACGAAGTTGTCGACGACGCCCGCGAACAGTCCGAACGCCACCATGATCCCGACTTTGACATAGGCCCCCTTGAGGTACAGGGTCGCCGCGCCGATGAGCCACACCGGCGTGCTCCCGAGGACCGGGATCCAGGCGAAGATGAAGGTCGCGCCGCCCGCGAGGAAGGTCCCAGGCAGGCCGAGCGCGAAGTAGGCGACGCTCATCACCAGCGCCTGCGTCACTGCCGCCGCCATGCTCGCCCAGACGACCGAGATCGCCGTGTCCCGGAAGGACGCGGCGATCGCCTGGCGGATGCCCGCGTCGAGCGGCAGCTTTTCCTCGATCCAGTTGCGGAAGGCGCGGCCGTCGGCGAGGAAGAAATAGCAGGCGAGGCAGCTCAGGAGCAGCTGCAGGATGCCGTCGGGCAGGCTTTTCGCGGCGGCGAGCACGGTGTCCGAGGCGACGCGGGCGACGGCGCTCAACCCGCCCCGCAGGTGCTCGTCGATCTCGGCCGGGTCGAGCCCGAGGAGCTTCGTCGGCAAGACCGCCGTCACCTTTTCGACGACGTCCTTCATCGACAGGTCGCCTTCGGTGATCCATTTCGCGAAGGTGACGCCCTGCTTGACGGCGAGCGAGGTGAACAGGACGAGCGGCGCCACGACGATCAAGACGGTGATCATGGTCGTGACGAAGGCGGCGAGGCCCGGCCGCGTCCGGGCGCCGCTCAGGCGCCTCATCAGCGGGCCGGCGATCAACGCCAGCAGGGCGCCCATCCCGAGCGCCATGACGTAGGGCGCGACCATCTTGGCGGTGACGGCCCCGAAGAGCAGGAGGACGGCCAGGAAGAAGTGCAGGGACGCCCGGTTGCCCGCCGCCCGCTTCGCGCCCGCATCGCTCATTGTCGCCCCATTTTTTCCGTTCTTCTGCTGCCTCGGCGAAGGTACACTACCAGCCCGGACCGCCGCCATGGAGCCTTTTTGATGCGTAAGCTCCTTCTCGTCCTCCTCGCCGCGCTCGCCGCCGTGGTCGCGGCGCGCACCGTGCTGGCGCCGACCCCCGAACCGCCGCCGCCCGCGGGCGCCGCCTTCGCGCTCGACGCCGACGAGGTCCTGGCCACGCGCCTCGCCGCCGCGATCCGCTTTCCGACGATCTCCCGCATGGAGCCGGGCGAGCGCGACGCCGCGCCATTCGCCGCCCAGCTCGCCTACCTCCAGCAGACCTACGCCAGCGTTTTCGCGACGCTCGAGACCGAGGCCGTGAACGGCTATAGCTTGCTGATGACGTGGCGCGGCGCCGACCCCGCTCTGCCCCCGGTGATCCTGCTCAGCCACCAGGACGTCGTGCCGATCAGCCCCGGCTCCGAGAAAGACTGGGAACACCCGCCGTTCAGCGGCGAAGTCGCCGGCGGCTTCGTCTGGGGCCGCGGGTCGCTCGACGACAAGAGCGGCGTGCTCGGCACCATGGCACCAACGAGCGCATCGGCGTGCACAACTACGCCGAGATGGTGCGCTTTTACGCCCAGCTCCTGCAAAACACGGTGACGGAATGAGCGAAGACCGCGACTACCTGCACGGCTACAACGAAACCGAGCGGCAGCGCCTGATCAGCCAGAGCCGCTTCCTGGAGCCCTGGATCTATGAGCGGATCGACTACGCCGGCCGCCAACGTCTGCTCGAGGTCGGCTGCGGCGTCGGCGCCCAGCTCAAGATCCTGGCCCGGCGGTTTCCGCGGCTCGAGCTCACCGGCTTGGACCTCGTTGCCTCGCAGGTCGAGGCGGCCCGCCAGAATCTGGCGGGCGAGATCAAGGGCGGCAAGATGCGCCT
>JAYVWD010000427.1:0-1982 GCA_043786345.1 Pseudomonadota bacterium | reverse complement strand
AGACGGTCGCGCTCTGGACCATGAATCTCAAACACAAGTCCTTGAAGGGCGGCGAGCCGATCGTGATCGACGGCGTCTCGCAGTACCGCTTCGCCGGTAACCAGGTGGTATATCAGCATAATTACTTCGACGCCGGGGCGCTCGTCTACGAGAACGTGACCTTCGTCGGGATGCTCGTGCGCTGGGTCAAGAAGCAGATCATGCCCGGCACCTGAAAGATTTTCTTAAATTGTGTCGCAATGCTTCCGAAGCGTAAGGCATGGGTGCAGCGCGCGACATTTTGCAGGACGGCGAGTCTTACCCCGCGATCCGGGAGCTGGACGGCCGTCATCCTTATAAAGAGGCCGTTCCGAGCGGCTTCGTCGATTACCAAGTGCGGACGCGGCGCGGCGGCAAAGTTGCCTACTTCAATTTCGAGCTGGCCGTCGAGATGGGGCTCCTTCCGAAGGGCCACCCGAAGCGCCTGACGAAGGCCCTGAAGAAGGCGCTGCTCGAAGCCTTCGCGCTCCAGATCATCAACGAATACGACCTGATTCACGGCACTCGCGTGCCGCGCCAGGACGTCCGGCCGCACCGCTACATGGCGACGCGGTATCTGCAGCTCCAACACCCCGACAAGCGCGGCATGACCTCGGGCGACGGCCGCAGCATCTGGAACGGCAGCGTCACGCGCCGCGGCGTCACCTGGGACGTGTCGAGCTGTGGCACGGGGGCGACGAGCCTCTCGCCGGCGACGGCGATCGAGAAGCGGTTCTTCCAGACCGGCGACCCCGAGGTCAGCTACGGCTGCGGCAGCGCCGACCTGCAGGCCGGGCTCTCGGCCGCGATGTTCAGCGAGATCCTGAACCGGAGCGGCGTGCCGACCGAGCGCACGCTCGTCGTGATCGGGTGGGGCGGCGGCCAGGCGGTCAACGTGCGCGCCGCCAAGAACCTGCTGCGGCCCTCGCACTTCTTCCTGCACCTGCGGCAGGGGAATTACGTGGCGCTGCGCTCGTCCGTCGACTACTTCATCGACCGGCAGGTCGCCAACGGCGAAAAGGACCTGCTCGCGCCGACCAGTAAGCAAAAATACCAGGTTTTCGCCGAGAAAATGGCGCGGACCTTCGCCCGCTCGGCGGCGCTCTTCGAGAGCAACTACATCTTCGTCTGGATGGACTGGGACGGCGACAACATCCTCTGCGACGGCGGCATCATCGACTACGGGTCGGTGCGCCAGTTCGGGCTCTTCCACCACGAGTACCGCTACGACGACGTCGACCGCTGGTCCACCTCGCTCGTCGAGCAGCGCGCCAAGGCCCGGGAGATCGTCCAGACCTTCGCGCAGGTGAAGGACTTCCTGACGACCGGCGCCCAAAAGCCGCGGCAGGCCTTCACCAACGACCCGCTGCTCGGGCTCTTCGACCTTACGTTCAACGACACGATGCTGGCGCTCCTGCTCGAGAAGGTCGGGTTCGAGGCCGGCCAACGCGAGCACCTGCTGCGGTACCATCGGCCGCTCGTCGAGCGCTTCCGGGCCGAGCACTCGCGCTTCGAGCGGGCGAAATCGCCGCGCGGCATCCGCAAGGTCGTCGACGGCATCACCTGGGACGCGATCTACGCGATGCGCGACGTGCTGCGCGAGCTGCCCCCGCAGTATGCGGCCGGCGGGCGCCCGAGCCCCAAGGCGTTCATGGACGTCATGGCCTCGAGCTACGCCAAGCGCGGCGACCGGTTGCTGACGCCGACGCGCGTGCGGCAGATCACCAAGTACTGCGCGTTCTACGAGGACCTGATCGCGGTGGCCGCGGCGAAGGCGAAAAAGACCGTGCGGAAGCTGCTGCCCGAGCTTGGCCTTCGGGCCTTGGCCCTGAACCGCGAGGACCGGGCGACCGGCAACGCGGTCATCCTGATGGCGGAGCGCCTCGCGAAGGAGGCGCCGAACCTCCCCCAGGAGGACCTGCAGGGCCTGGTCGACGGGGTGATCCGCCAGCAGATCACCAGCC
>JAYVWD010000426.1:0-3179 GCA_043786345.1 Pseudomonadota bacterium | reverse complement strand
CGCGGCCGCGACCCACCACGCCCGGATCCGGGCGCGGTTTCGAACCTGAGGGGGGGGGGCCTCTTCTTCCGGCATACGACTGAAGCTCCTGCTCGGCATTGGGGTAAATTATGGAATAGACTAGGGGCTTCTGCCAAGGTTGGCGAGGATCCAGAAGGGGCGAATGATGATTGCGGCGCGCGAATTCCAAAAGGCGGTCCTGGACCTCCAGGCGACGCGGCCCGGGCCGGGGGTGCGGAAGACGCTTCTCATGGCGGCCCTGACGCTCCCCGCGGGCTACATGGCGCTCACCGCCGACGCCTTCGCGGCCTTCTTCGCCTGGTCCCTCGTCACCGGCTGCTTCTATGCCTCCTGGCTGATCACCACGCACGATGCCATCCACCACACCCTGACCGGCTGGCGCTGGTTCGACGAGCTGGTGCCGCGCCTCATCTCGCACCCCATCGTCTGGGTGCACGGGACCTACGCCGAGGTCCACAAGCTCCACCACAAGATGAACGGCGCCGAGCTCGACGATCCGGAGCGCGTGCAATGGACGGAGGCGGAATACGCCGCGGCCGCGCCGCTCGGCCGCTTTTACGCGCGCCACCAGTGGTTTTTCGACATCTTCGTGTTCGGCGGCGTCGGGCTGATCTACGAGACGGTGCGCGCGGCGCTGCCGTTCTACCGGAAATCCAAGGGGATCCGCCGGCAGCTTCGCCTGGACTTGGGCGCCATCGTCGCCTGGAACGCCGCGATCTACGCCTACGCCGCCTCCCAGGGCATGGCGCTGCGCTACCTGATCTTCTGGCTCTGCATGGAGCGCATCGGCGGCGGCGTGTTGCAGTGGCGCGCGCACATCGAGCACTACGGGCTCTGGGGCAAAGGCCGGCACTACTTCGAGACGCAGGCGCTCGTCTGCCGCAACTTGAACACGAGCGCCTTCGGGAGCTGGTTCTTCAACCGGCTCAACTTCCACTCGGTGCACCACGCGTTCCCGCGGGTGCCGTTTTACCTGCTCGGCGCGGCGCACGCGCGCTTTCAGGAGCTCTACCGGCAGGACGACGAGGCGCAGCTGGTGCAGGACGAGTCCTACATCGGGACGGCGCTGCGCCTGGCGCGCGCGCCGACGGTCATCGGGCCGGTGGACCCGGCGAGTCCGAGCGGGCGGCACCTGATGGTGCCGATCTGAGGCGGCCGTTGCGGGTCAGAGCATCAGAAACAGCGCGTTGAGAAACCCGCCCACCAGCCGCTGGGTCGCCAGGTCCGACTCCGGGTCCATCGCCATCTCGAAGAGCTTCGCCGCGTACGCGTCGAACTGCTTGTTGGTGTCGTAGTCCTGCGGCTTCGCCTTGACCTCCTCGAAGGGCGGGATGTTCTCGCGCGCGACCTCGAGGGTGAGCTGCTTGAGCACCGCCTTGCCGCCGCGTTGGCGTTGGAGCATGCCGTCGAGCCAGGCGCGGTACTGGTCGGCGACCGGGTTCTTCCCGTCCGGGCCCGGCGCGATGATGACGCCATTTTGCGTGTCCATCAGCTTCGAGCGCGGGTCGGCGTTGGTCGAGCCGACGATCATGTAGTTGCCCATCAGGCCGATCTTGGTGTGGAGCGTCTCGCGCGTCTGGTAGAGGTACATCGACAGGCCGAGCTCGGCGTCGCCGCGCTGAACCCGGATCTTCTCGGCGATGTTGAGCATCGCGGCGTACATCGCGTTGGCGACGACGTTGACGATGCCGTGGTTGGACGACATCTCGGAGTTGGTGAAGACGCGGACCTTGGCGCCCTGTTTGAGCGCGCGGAAGATCGCGATCTGCATGCCGGGCGGCAGGAGCACGTAGGCGTTGTGGATCACGACGTCGTCGCCGGCCTTGGCGTTCGAGATCAGCGCCTCCCAGGCGAGGTTGTACTGGCTTCTCTCCTCGCCGAACGCGCGGAGCTCGAAGCCTTTCCGCTCGGGGTGCATGCGGTTTTCGATGTACGCGAGGCGCACGCCGGTCGCGGTGAACTGGGCGTCGTGGAGTACGACCTCGGTGTCCTTCTGGTACGCGCCGTTTTCCTGCGCGAAGCGCGCGGCGCGCTCGGTCAAGGCCTGGAATTCCGCGTCGTAGGTCTTACCGGCCTCCGGCGCCTCCCGGGCCATTTGGATTTTCGGCTTGCACCCTACGTAGTTATCGGCGCACGACCAGTAGGCGTCGAAGCCCGTGGCGACGGCCGCGGCGATCTTCGGGGTGTCGGTGATGAAGTCGGCGTCCATGAAGCTCAGGAGGTCGTTGCCGGCGACGAGTGGGCCGTAGTCGCTCTCGACGTGGTAGTGGTCCTCGACGTTCCGGCCGCCGCCCATGAACGCGCGGTCGTCCACCACGATCAGCTTGTGGTGGAAGCGCTTGAGCATGTTGATCCAGGCCTTCGGATGGAACTGCATGCCGGTGCCGGCGCCCTGGAAGACGCCGTTGGCGAGCGCGTCGAAGGTCGCGTTCGCCGGCATCGTCCGGTTGATCGCCGCGTCCTTCAGGATGTTGACGAGGTTGGCGCGGGCCCCGGCCTCGCCCGGCGCGAGCAGTGCCATCAGCGTCTTGATCGCCGTATTGTCCTTGATCGCGGAGTTCGACAGGATCAGGCCCGAGAGCTTCGACGGGTCGAGGCCGGCCATCGCCGCCATCAGGCTCGAGCGGTCCTTGAAGCCCCAACTTTCCATGTCCGTCCATACTTCATCTGGGATCGGGCGGAAGTACATGACCTGGATCGGCTTGGCCGTGCCGTTGGCGGCGAGCTTCGCGCTCTGCGCCATCATCATCCGGAAATTGTCGTGGTTCTTCTGCGAGGTCATGCCGTCGATCATGATCCGGACGTCGACGCCCTGGGCCGCCTTCTCGAGCAGCTTCTTGACGAGGAAGGACGAGGAGTCGTCGAAGCCGAAGATGAAATAGCCGATGCGGATCGAGGTCTTGGCCGAGTCGATCAGCCGGATCTTCCGGTCGAAGGAGCTCTTGTTGTCGATGTCGACCGTGATGGAGCCGCCATCGGCCCAGTCCAAGGGCGGGAGCGCCACGTCCGGCAACACGGCGGCCGATTCGGTGTCGGCGTCGCGCACGGCGCCGCCGGCGTTGGGGCTGGTGGTCTTGCAGCCGGAGAGCGCGAGGGACGCGCCGAAAACGGCGCAAGCGGCGGCCTTGACAGAGGTACGGCGCATCGAGGCTCCCTCC
>JAYVWD010000425.1:0-5769 GCA_043786345.1 Pseudomonadota bacterium | reverse complement strand
AAGCGTCGACGCCCCGCGCCGAGGCCGGCGTCGTCTCGTCGGTGCCGAAATGGTCGCGCGCTTCATACACCCCGAGCGAGCTCAGCATCACGAAGCGCGCGAGGCCCGGGGCGGCGCGCGCCGCGTCGATGAGAAGCTGGAGCGCCTCGACGTTGCAGCGCGCATACTCGGCCGGGTCGCCCCAGTCGCCCACTTTGGCGGCGCAGTGGACGACGGCGGTGGCCCCCGCACACCCGGTAGCCAGGGCTTCCCGGTGGGTGAGGTCGCCGTGGATCACGGTGACGCCATAATGCTTCAAGTACGCCGCGGGCTCGCCCCGCACCAACGCGCGCACGGCGAAGCCCTCGGCCAGCGCGCGCTGGAGCACGTGGCTCCCGATCAGACCGGTCGCTCCGGTCAGGAACAGGGTGGCTGGCGGCATCGTATTGATATCCCTCGGATTTCTTTCCCGATCTTACCATGCTCCGGGCGCCCTGGGAATTAAACAATTTTAAGTTTAGTCGGCGCCGCGAGCTCAGCTGTGGCTGCCGCTGACTTGGCAACCGATTTGCAGAGCCAGATCAGGTAGAACGGAGGTGTCTCATGTCCCATCACGATCCCAAAAAATCCGGCCGCGCCAAGGGCGCCGACCTGCGGACCGGCCGCGCGGCCCGCGCCGATAGCGCCGCGGACGGCGGCGACGACGAGTCCGCCCGCCGGCGCCTCGCGGCCGGCGTCACGGCCGACCTGGCCACCGACGACGCGGCCCTCGGCCGCGCCTTCCATCAGGCCCACGTCGGCGCCGATTCGGCCCGCGACCACGCCTACGACGACGCCGTGCACAGCCTCGGCGACCACTCGCAGGACGAGACCCCGTACGACGCGCTCGTCGCCGCCGAGGACGCCCAAAGCGACGACGAGGAGATCTTCGACGGGACCGGCCATATCCCCGACCGCGACCAGGCTTTCGGCGTGGATCATAAGGAGTTCCCCGGCTCCGCCTCGCCCGGCACGGAATATGAGGGGGACGAGGAGGACGCGATCAAGGGCGACCGCGATTCCAACACCGACGCCTTCGACGCGCTCCAGCACGTGGGCCACCTCACGCGCCCCGAGGCGCGCGAGCCCGGCCGGAGCCCGACGCCGGCGCCGTTCGCCCGAAACCGCCGCAACGAGCTCGAGGGCCTGACCGACGAGGAGCTGCGCGACCGCGCCCGCGCCCTCAGCATCCCGGGCCGCGGCCGGATGAGCCGCATGCAGCTGGCGCAGGCCGTCCGCGACGCCGCGCACCACGTTTGAGAAAGGACCCACGGGATGACCATGGAAACGCACGAGTGGGAAGACTTCAAGGCGACGCTCCAGGACCGCCGCGCGGAGCTGGTCCGCGTGATCGTCGACTCGGAGCAGGTCGTTCAGGACCAGCTCCGCGCCGAGGCCGAGGACGGCTCGAAGATCGACTTCAACCACCCCGCCGACGCGGTGACCGGCGACGCCGATTACGAGAAGGAGCTCAACCTCGTGCGGCGCCAGCGGGCCGAGCTCATCCTGGTCGACCAGGCTCTGGGCCGGATCAAGTCGGGCACCTACGGCTCCTGCCAGGACTGCGGGAGCGAGGTCGGGGTCGCGCGGCTGCGCGCCGTGCCGTACACGAAATTTTGCCTGGAATGCCAGCAGCGGGACGACGGGCGGGCCGACCCGTTCCATCCGCCGGCGCCCAGGCCATCGGGCCGTGAGGCGGGGCCTCACTCGGCGAGCGTGAAGCCGCCTTTGACGGCGCACGCTTTGCCGAGGCTCACGTAGTCCACCGTCAGGACGTACGTCCCCGCGTCGAGCGCGCCGGGGAACGTGGCGAGCTCCGTCGCCGGGATCGGGTTGCCGCCGGCCTCGATGCCTTCAGTGCTGCGGACGATCTCCGGCTCGGCACCGTCGCGGATCCGCAGCACCATGTAGGACGGCCCCCCGTAATCGGCGGCGGCGCAGTCGGCGCTCGCGCCGGAGCTGGCCCGCACGAAGAGCGTCGCCGGCGCGGCCAGCGTGAAGGCCCGGCCGGCGGTGAAGAGGAAGGCGCCGTCCTGCGCCGCGAGCGCCCCTTCATAAGTCACGGTCTCGCCGAGGCTCAGGAACGGGACGGCCTTGCCGTCGAGCGCGACGGTCTGCGGGGACGCGTCCTGCGAGCGGGGGGTCTGCTCGCTGATGCTGTCTTTTTCGTCTTTGCGACCACAGGCGGGGGCGGCGGCGAGCAGGGCGATGACGAGGAGTGGGTGCTTGAGCATGAGTCGGGTCCTCCATGATTTGACTCTGCTGAGCTAAGAGCAACCGCCGTGCCGCTGGACGACGGCCGATTTGTATCAGTTATTTCAGATAGATAAATTAGCGCCGCCGACCGAGGACACACGCCCGCCTTCGCGTTGATATGTCCCTCAGGACACAGGCGCATCGCCCCGGATGCTCGTGGACGACCTCGGCCCCCCCCCGGACTCGGAAAGGACCCCCAGACCGCGCGGCGAAATCGCGGTACATCGCCGGCGTGCTAAAATCCTCCGTGTGAAAGCCTCCGAGGACCTGATCTTCGCCGACGGTCACGCGCGGGCGACGCGCGTGTGGGAACCCGCGTCCGGCGGGCGGGCGGGCCGGGGGCGCTTTCTCCTACTGCACGGGATGGAAAGCCACTCCGGCTGGTTCGAGGCGCTCGGCACGGCCTTGGCAGCGCGCGGCTTCGCGGCGTCCGCGTACGACCGGCGCGGTTTTGGCGCGAGCGGCGGCGCGCGCGGCGACCTGCCGCGGGCGGAGGACGCCCTGGCGGAGCTCCACCTCGCGGGCACGGCGCTTTGCCAGGACGGCGAGCCCTGCCACGTCGCCGGCATGAGCTGGGGCGGCCTCACCGCCGCCCTGTACGGCGCCGCATCGGTGACGCTGCTGGCGCCGGCGCTCTTCCCGACGCGGCGGCTCGCGGCGCTCGACTACCTCAAGGTCGCGGCCAGCGTCGCGCACCTGCGCAGCGCGGTCGCCCTGCCGCTGACGCCGTCGGATTTCACCAAAAATCCGGAAAAACAGGCCTTCGTCGCCGCCGACCCCGGACGCGTGACGCGCGTGACGGCGCGCTTCCTGCTCGCGACCTGGCGGCTCCAGCGCGCCGCCCGGGCCTTCGGCGGCGGCGCGGCCGTGAAGGCGCTTTTGCTCGCGGGCGACGACGCCATGATCGACAACGCCCGCACGCGGCGCTTCGCCGGGGAGCGCGGCTTCACGGTCGACACGCTCCCGGGCGCCGCGCACTCGCTGGTCCTCGAAGGTCCCGACTGGGTCGCGGACCGGTTGGTGGCGACGGCGCGCCGCGCCGAGGCGGCGCCATGACGCTCGTGATCGACCGCCTGGTCCTGCGCCGGATCCGCGTGCCGTTCCGGTTCGCGTTCGAGCACGCGGCCCGCGCCCGCAAGGAGGCCGACCACCTGGTCGTCGAGCTGCGCACGGCGGACGGGCACTCGGGGTTTGGCGAGATCCTGCCGCGCGACTACCTGAGCGGGGAAACGCTCGCGAGCTGCCGCGAGGACGTCGAGGCGCTCTGGTGGCCCTTGCTCGCGCGCCTCGAGATCCCCCGCGCCACGCCGCCGTTCGCGGCCCTGGCGCCTCTTTACGAGCGCGCCGACGCCGCGCGCCGCACGGCGTCCTACGCGGGGATCGACGTCGCCGTCTTCGACCTCTGGGCGCGGGCGGCGGGGATACCGCTCGCCGACGTCCTCGGCGGCGCGCCGCGCAGCCTGCCGCTGACGGCGCCGATCGGCTTCGGGATGCCGGCCAGCATCGTGGCGCGGGCCGCGCGGTTCTATGGCTTCGAGACCTTCAAGGTCAAGATCGGCGACGCGGTGAGCCTGTCCCGCGCGGCCGCGGTGGCGCGGGCGACGGGCGGGCGGCCGCTCGTACTCGACGCCAACGGGCAGTCGTCCGTCGGCACCACGATCGCGCTCGCGGCCTCGCTCAAAGCCGTCGGCATCGAGGTCGCCGCCTGGGAGGAGCCGCTCGGCCGCGGCGACCTCGGCGGGCTTTCGGCGCTGAGGAAGTCCGGCCTCACCCTCATGGCGGACGAGTCGGTCGTGACGCGCGCCGACGCCGCCGTCCTTAGCGCCAACGGCGCGGTGACGCAGTGGAACCTCCGGCTCGCGAAAAATGGCGGCTTTTCCGGCCTGAGAGCCCTCGCCGGGCTCGCCGCCAAGTGCGGCGCCGCGGTCCAGCTCGGCGCCCTCGTCGGCGAGACGTCCTGCTCCGGCGCGGCCGCGTTCCCCGCCGCCGCCTTGATCCTGGCGGCGACCGGCCGGCTGCCGCTGCGCTGCGAGGCGAGCTTTCCCGCCTGGCTCCTCCGCCAGGATCCGTTCACCGGCGGGCCGGTCGTGCGGAAGGGCGCGCTCACCCGGACCGGCGACGGCGCGGGCCTCGGCGTGACGCCGGCCCGCCTCGATCAGGCGACGGTCGAGACCCTCACCCTCAGCCGATGACGTTCCGCGGTCAGCCGGCTTCGGACGACACCTTGAGCATCTGCCCGGCGTAGACCCGGTCCTTCTTGAGCCGGTTCATCCGCTTCAGGTCGTCGACCGACATCTTGAAGCGGCGCGCGATCGTGTCCAGATTGTCGCCGTGCTTGACGCGGTACTTCTTGAAGGCGACGGCCGCCTCGCGGAGCGCCGGGTCGACGAGCAGGCGTGCGCCGACGGCGAGGCGGTTGCTCCGGAGCCCATTGAGGCTCTTGAGCTTGGCGATCGTGAGCCCGTGCTGCGAGGCGACGCGGGCGGCCGTTTCGCCTTTCTTGACGACATGATACGACCCGGTAGCGCCGGACATCGGCTCGACCTCGCTCGCCACGAGCTTCCTGCTCACGCCCCGGAGCCGCAAGCCCGCGAGCTTCTCGAGGCTGCCCTCGACCGAGGCGGCCTGGTCCTTCGGGACCCAGATCCGGTAGGTGGGGACGTCGGGCGGCGTGATGCCGCGCAGGATGTGGGGGTTGAATTCCTTGAGGGTCTCGAGGGCAAGCCCGGTCGCCGCGGCGACGTCGACCAGGCGAATCGGCGACGGGATGGCGACCGACTGGAGCTCCGGCGCCAGCTCGAGGCTCAAGTCGTCCAGACCGTAGCGCTTCGGGTTGTGGCCGATGATGGTCGCGGCGAGGAACTTCGGGATGTAGTTCATGGTCTCGTCAGGGAGCGCGCGGGTGCGCACCATCTCCCAGAAGTCCCGGGTCTTGGAGCGCATGATCGCGCCCATGATGCGGCCTTCGCCGGCGTTGTACGCGGCCATCGCCAGGTACCAGCTCTGGAAGACGTTGTAGAGGTCCTTGAGGTAAAGCGACGCGGCGATGGTGGCGCGCATCGGGTCCCGGCGCTCGTCCACGTAGCCGTCGATGCGCAAGCCATAGCGTTTGCCGGTCGCCGGGATGAACTGCCAGATGCCGACGGCGCGGGCGCGCGAGGTGGCGTGCGTGGCGAAGCCGCTCTCGATCAGGGCCTGGTAGTAGATCTCGGTCGGAATGCCCTGCTCGCGCAGCACGGCGGTGACGACGGGCTTGTACTTCTCGCCGCGCTCGAGGAACCGCCGCATGCGCTCGGGGTCCTTGACGGTGAAGTACTCGATCCAACGCTCCACGTCGGCGTTGATCTCGAGGGGGATCTGCTCGGTGGTGTTGTGACTGATCTCGTCGCCGACGCCCGGCTCGCCGGCTTCGGCCGGGGCGGCCGCGGTCTTGGCGGAGTCGACCTCCTCGAGGACCTTGTCGACGAGCGCCCCGGGGGCTTTCTCGATCAGCGC
>JAYVWD010000424.1:0-3410 GCA_043786345.1 Pseudomonadota bacterium | reverse complement strand
GTTTCATCCCGAAGGACGCGTTGAAGTGGGCCTCGGTCGGCGCCGACTCCGAGCGCTGGTCCGAGATCACCCCCAAGACCATCGACAAATGCCGCAAGCTCCTCGGCGAAGAGGGCGCGGGCGAGCGCGAGCTCACCGCCTTCGAGATCGGCGACGGCGAAAACGGCGGCGACGCGCCGGGCTACGGCATCAAGGTGATCGGCAACCCGACCGACGACGACCTGCCGCTCGAGCAGAACCTGGTCGAGATGTTTTTCCCGTGGGACACGCTGGCCGACGGCAAGCGCGAAGCTTTCGTCGAGTTCGCGCGCGCGGCGGCCGTGCTGCTGCCGTACTACTCCGGATACGCCTCGCCCGCGCTGCAGTGGTCCGAGCACAAGGCGAGCCTGGCCTTCGACGAGGCCGCCGAGCTGGTCGCGCGCCACATCGGACTCGACATCAGCCAGAACGAGCTCGGGCGCTCGGACCTGGGCGACAAGTCGCGCGGCGCGCGCTGGCTGACGTTCATCGGGCCCGACATCGTCAAGGCCCTCGGCGGGCGCGCGAAGATCGAGGGCGCGCTGGGCGCCGACATTCCCGTCGCCTCCGCGGGCCGCGGCCTCATGGTCCGCGCCGGCGACGCGCCGGAAATCGGCGACAAAGAAAGCGGAGACGAGGTGCCTCGTCTCCGCCGGGTCGTATCCTTGATGGCTCCGGTCACCCTCGACGAAGGGCCGATCTTCGAAAGTTACTTCGACGACGACACCTTCGCGAAAGCCTGGACCGGCCGGTTCGGACCGGTCCTTCAGTAACCGCTGAGATCGACCATGATCGTCGCGAGCTTCCGGCCCGCCTTCGAGTAGGCGACCGCCTTGAGGGTCCGGTTGCCGTAAAGGTACCACTTGCCGCGCGCCGTGGCGTCCGTGGCGTTGCCGCTCACGAAGGCCTTGGCGAAGCTCCAGTAGGCTTTACCCCAGTAGAAGTACACCGTCGCGGTGCCTTGCGGCAGGTTCTCGACGCCGATCTCCTGGGGGAGGGCCGGCTTGTCGCCCGGCGCGAGGCCGATGAAGCCGAAGTCGCCGCCGGTCGGCGCGGCCGCCGGCTCCGGCTGGCTGACGATCGGCTGGGCCGGACTCGTCGCGGGCGGCGTCGCAGGCGGCTGGGTCGCCGCGGGCTCGACCGGAGCCGCGGCCGGCGCCGCCTTCGGGTACTTCGCCTTCATCGCGGCGACCATCTTCTCCACGTCGATCACGCCACCGGCGTCGACCTCGTCGGAGGAAAGCGAGCCGCTCTCGCCGATGGAGCCCTTGATGATCGCTTCCGCGACCTTCGCATCCACGCGGTCCAGGTTGCCGAGGCCGGCGCGGGCCGTCGCCAGCGCCAGCGCATAGGCGCCGGCGGCGACCGGCGTCGCCATCGAGGTGCCGCTCATGCGGCCGTAATCACCAGACTTGAGCGTCGACAGGACGGCGTATCCGGGGGCCGCGATGTCGACCCGTGGGCCGCGGTTCGAGAACGAGGCGAGGACGCCGGAGCTGTTCGTCGCCGCGACCGAGATCACGTTGTCGTAGCTCGCGGGGAAGTCGTACCGGACGGCGCCGGTCTGGTCCGGATCCGCGCTGCCGTTCACGTAACCGTCGTTGCCGGCGGCGGCGAAGACGATGACGTCGCGTTGGGCCATTTCCGCGTAGATCGAGCGGTAAAAGTCGCGGCCCGAGCCGGAGAGGTCGGCGGTGAAGCCGAGCGACAGGTTGATGATCTGGGCGCCGTGGTCGGCCGCCCATTTCACGCCGCGCTCGATCTCGATCGAGCTGCCTTTGCCCTTCTCGTTCATGACGCGGACCGGCATGATCTTGACGTTGGCGCAGGCGCCGACGCCGACGACGCCCTGACCGTTGTTGGCGGTCGCGCCGATCAGGCCGGCGACGTGGGTGCCGTGGCCGTTCTGGTCCTCGAAGTCCTGGTCCGGCGGCATCTGGGCGCCGGAGCCGACGAAGTTGGCCCCGACGATCTCGCCGTTGGCGTTGCGCAGGATCGAGTCCTTGAGGTCCGGGTGCTCGGTGAACACGCCGGAGTCGACGACGGCGACGATGACTGGCTCGCCCGATTTCTCGGCGAGGGCGCAGGCCTTGTCCCGTTTGATGAGGCCCAGGTGGTCCTCATACTTCTTCATCGTGTCGTCCTCGCTGATCGGCGACGCGGCGGCGACGGCCTCCGCCTCGACGTTCAAAACCATGGAATCCGCGGCCAACTTGCCGAGGATCGCCTTGGTGCCCTCGCGGGAGAAGTCACAGCCGCCGTACTTCACGTTGAAGGTGTTGAGCATCTGCTCCGATAGCACGCCGGACGCATCGAGGGACTGGTCGCCCCAGTTGATGCGGTCCGGTTTCGCCACCGAGCAGCCGAGGGCGTCGCCGGCGGCCGCGGCGGCCTGGGCGAGCTGGGTCTCGGACGTCGTCACGTCGGCCGTGACGACGAAGCTTCCTTCCACGTAGTTCGTGGGCAGGGTGCGGCGGCTCGATTTGTCAGGGTTCTGACCTTTGCCACACGCGGCCAGTAGACCGAGCAGGCCTACGGCAATGAGCTGGGTAGCTCTGTTCATGACAACCTCCTTTTCAGATCATTAAGACACTCAGCTTGGGACGGGGAACGGGGAATGGGGTGCACCCAGATAGAACTTACCAAAAATGCATAGAAACATCAATGTAATGTTAGAATGATTTCATATTTTGAATAGAATCCATGAAATTCCATATGTTGACCTGTTCTGCCTGGAGCGTTACGATGAAGTGAAACCACACGAAAGAATTGGATTTTTTGCATGACGAAGGTCCAGCGACCAACGCTCAACCCCCAGACCTTATTAATTATTTTTCTCGGGCTCGCGGCCCTAGGCGAGCTCGCGGCCGAGGCCCTCGAGGGCCGGCGTCTGGAGCTGGCACGCGGCCGCACGGCTTACCTCGCGGCGCTGACGGCGACCAAAGCCCAGCTCACGGGCCTCACGCGGCGGATGATGGCCGACCCCGTGCTCCGGCAAAACCTCGCCTGGAACCTGAGTCACAGCGTCTCGGCGGCGATGTCCGGCAAGCTCCAAAAGGGCGGGCTCGATCAGGCCTGGATCGTCGATGAGACCTGCGCCGAGCACGGGCGCGCCACGGTCGACCGGCCGGTCCCGTTCATGTGCCCGTTCAAAGAGGACGGCGTGCTGCCGCCGCCGGTCGCGCGCGGCAAGGGCGGCCTTTACTGGCGGATGGCCGGCGAGCACCCGGCGCTCGCCGTCGTCGCGCCGTTCCCGGCGAGCGTGTCGCCCGCGAAGTATGCCGTCGGCCTCGTCGTCCTCGACGACGACTGGCTGCAGCTCTATCCGGCTTTCAAAAGGCTGGCGCGGGACTACGGCTTGAGCCACCTGCCGACGCTCGCGACCTTCGAGG
>JAYVWD010000423.1:0-4323 GCA_043786345.1 Pseudomonadota bacterium | reverse complement strand
GCGCCCCATCACGGCGCCGCATCCGAAGCGCCCGCCATCGCCGCGGCACCCGCCGCGGCCGCCGCGGCCGCCGCGCCGGACCTGCGCGGCGCCTGCAAGACTGCGGGCGCGCACTTCGACGGGCAGGACGGCTATTGCCACTGCGCGGGCGGCGACGTCCTCATCGGCGAGACCTGCCGCTCTTTCGCGGGCCAGGTCAACGAGCTCGCCTGCACCGGCGTCCAGCGACCCGGCCATTGGCTCAAGGCCCATTGCGACTGCGCCGAGGGTAAGGAGTTCATCCCGGGCCGCGGCGGCTGCGTCACCCGCAAGATCCTCGGTCAAACCACCCGCCGCCGCATCTGCGAGAGCAGCCTCAACCGGGGGAAATACGACGCGCGCCTGGGCCTCTGCAACTGCGGCGACGGCCGGGTCTGGAGCGACGCCGTGTGCGAGCTCCAGGCGAGCCTCCCGTCGCGCGAGGTCTGCGAGAGCGACGCCAACCACGGCCGCTGGGACCGGGACCGCAAGCGCTGCGACTGCCCGGGCGGGCGCCTGTGGATCGACCAGAGCTGCCGGCTGGCGGCGGGCGTCGACGCGCTGCGCGCCTGCGTCAGCGAGGCGAACGGCGGCCGGTGGCTCTCGGCCGAGGGCCGCTGCGACTGTCCGCGCCAAAAGAACGCGGCCGTAACCTGGGATGGGACCTTGAAGATTTGTCGTTGAGTTTGTTCCGCCTGGCGGCTCCGTGGTAGCGAAGGCTTAAGAACCAAAGGGTCCATCGCCATCGCCCGCACCTCGACAGGGGTCGCCATGACACGCGTCCTCGCCGCCGTTTCCATGGCGTTGAGCCTCGCCGCCGCGCCGCGTGGCCTGGCCGCCGGCCTTGGCGCCGACGTGCCCCAGGCCCGGCATGTCGCCGTCGTGATCTTCGAAAACGCGGACTATGCCGACGTCGTCCGCGCGCCCTCCTTCGCCCGGCTCGTCCACGACGGGGCGCTGGCGACGAACTCCCTCGCCGAGATCCACCCGAGCCAGGGCAGCTCATCGCCCTCACCGCCGGTGACCTGTACGGCGTGCGCAACGACAGCGACGTCGACCTCGACGCGCGCCACCTCGGCGAACTCCTCGAGGACGCCGGAAAGACCTGCAGGGTCTACGCGGAGGACTGGCCCGGCAACGGCTTCCTCGGCGCCTTATCTCGAGGTGCCGGTGTCGACGACGGCCGCTCCGGATCTGACCGCGCCCGTCGTCGCGGACAAGGCGCTCGCGGTCAGCGGCTACGACGCGGCCGCCGGCCAGTTCAAGCTGACCTGGGCGGCCGCGGCCGACGCCGACACGGCCGCGGGGGACGTCTTCTACGTCGTCTACTACTCGTTCGCCGACGAGCTCGACACCGTGGCGCATGCCGAGGCGCGCGGCGCGGTGCTGCAGAGCCTGGCGGGCCGGACCGAGCAGCTCTTCGGCTTCGTCCCGTCGGCCGCGTTCTACGTGACCGTCGTCGCGTACGACGTCAGCGGCAACGGGACCATTTACGAGTCGAAGGACGTCTTCGTGCCCTAGGCGGGGTGCGCCCCGTGCCGCCGCGATCGGCGGCCCCCGCCATATCCCGCCGTAAAAGCGAGCCCTTAAGGTGTATCCATAGCGGAGACAGATCGGGCATATGTAACGTATACGATTAAATCGCGTCCGATGCTATCTTCTGTCGCAAGCCGTACCCCAAACCGACGGCGCAGGAGAGCCGTCCATGTCCATGCAACCAGGTGCCGAGCTCACGGACTTCGTCATCGAAAAACCCCGATTCATGGTGCCGCAAGCCGCATCCGTTCAATGGATGGGCGAGGCGCACCGCCGGGCCGAGGCGCTGCGGTCGGGCAAGGCCGATGACCCGGCGTTCGGCCGCGAGATCGCCGCGCGCTTCAAGCGCTTCGGCTGCAAGCCCGACCGGATCGCCGTGCGCGGCTTCGATTCGATCGACCCGCTCCAGGCGGGCTGGCCAGCGGCGGGGCTCTATAGCTTCGCGCCGCCCCCGGACGACGGCGCCGAAGGCGGCGACGGGACGTGGGCCTTCGGCGGCAGCATCCGCGAGCGGACCGCGATCTTCCTCGCGCGCAGCCGGGAGGTGTTCGACGCCTTCTATCCGGCCGCCGCGTCGACGCGCGCCCCCGACCACATCGTGCACGTCACGTGCACCGGCTACGTCTCGCCGAGCGCGCCGCAGCGCCTCGTGAACGACCGCGCCTGGCAGGAAAAGACCGCCGTCACCCACGCCTATCACATGGGCTGTTACGCGGCGTTGCCGGCGGTCCGGATGGCGACGGCCCTCGTCGGCCAGCTCGCGGCGGCGGGCGAGGTGGCGGCGCCGCAGGTCGACATCGTCCACAACGAGATCTGCACGTTGCACATGAACCCGCGCGCGCACGCGCCGGAGCAGATGGTGATCCACAGCCTGTTCGCCGACGGCCACATCAAGTATTCGGTCGTGCCGGCCGGCCGCGCGGCGCGCGGCTTCCGCGTGCTCAAGGTCTCTGAGCAGATCATCCCGGACAGCGCCGAGGACATGACCTGGGTCCCCGATGCTTATGGGATGCGGATGACGCTGTCGCGCGAGGTCCCGGCCAAAATCGGCGCGCAGCTGCGCCCCTTCGTCGAGCGCCTGCTCGCGGGCTCGGGCCATGGCCTCGGGGAGACGCTCAGGAGCGCGCCGTTCGCCATCCATCCGGGCGGCCCCAAGATCATCGACTCCGTGCAGGAGATCCTCGAGCTTTCGCCCGGGCAGACGGCGACGAGCAAGCAGATCCTGCTCGATCGCGGCAACATGTCGTCGGCGACGCTGCCGCATGTGTGGAAGGCGATGGGCGAACAGGCGCTGCCGTCCGGCACCGTCGTCGTCAGTCTGGCGTTCGGGCCGGGCCTCACGATTTTCGGCGCGCTGCTCCAGGTCCTTTGACGCCGCAGGCGGGAGACGTTCGATGTTGCTCGGATTTTCCTTGATTTTGCCCGTGCTGCTGCAGGGGCTCGCGATGACGGTGGACGAGTTCCACTTCCACCGCCGGCGGGGCTTGGGGCGCTGGGAGCGGATCGGCCACCCGTTCGACACGCTGTCGGTGCTGGCGGCGATGGGGTTCCTGTTGGCGGCCGATTTTTCGCTCGAGAATGCCGCGATCTTCGCCGGCCTCGCGGCGTTTTCCTGCCTCCTGATCACCAAGGACGAGTGGGTGCATCAAGCCGAGTGCGCGCCGGCGGAGACCTGGCTGCACAGCCTGCTCTTCGTCCTGCACCCCCTGGCGTTGCTCAGCGCCGGCGTGCTGTGGTATCTCCGCGGCCTCCCGGGCGCCGCGCGGCCGGATTGGGCCGCCACGGTCCCGGAGCCGCTCGTGGCGCTGGGCCTGTGGATGCAGCTCGCGCTCATCGGCTTCTTCCTCGTTTGGCAAATCACGTATTGGAATGGACCATGGGCAAAAAACCGCCGGACACGATAAACAACGCCGTCTACGACACCCTGGGCGCCCGCTGGTATGAAGCCGACGACGATCCGATCGCGCTGCTGCGCGCCGAATCGCGCCTGCTCGCGCCGTGGGTCGCGCGCGAGGTCCGGCGGCGTTTCCGCGGCGAGCGCCCGGCGATCCTCGACCTCGGCTCGGGCGGGGGCTTCATCAGCAACCAGCTCGCGGCGCAAGGCTTCGCGGTGACCGGCATCGACCTGTCTGCCGAGAGCCTCGCGGTCGCCCGGCGCTACGACACGACCGGCAGCGTCCGCTACCAGGTCGGCGACGTCGCGCGGCTGCCGTTTCCCGACGCGAGCTTCCAGGCCGTTACCGCGATGGATTTGCTGGAGCACGTCGGCGACCCCGCCGGCGTGATCGCCGAAGCCGCGCGCGTCTTGGCGCCGGGCGGGCTGTTTTTTTTCCACACCTTCAACAGGAACCCGTTGAGCTGGCTCGTCGCCATCAAGCTCGTCGGCTACGTCATCCGGAATACGCCGGTGAACCTGCACCTCTTCAGCATGTTTCGGCGCCCGGCCGAGACCTTGCGCGACTGCGCCGCGGCGGGTCTTGAGCTCGAGCAGCTGCACGGCGTCCGGCCGGTCTTAGGCCGGTGGGCGGCGCTGCGCGGCTTGGCGCGGGGCGTCGTCGCGCCGGACTTCGCGTTCGTGTTTTCGCGGTCGACGTTGATCTCTTACGCCGGTTGCGTGCGGAAGGGCGACGTCCGCCAGGCCGGCCCCGCCACGCTCAAGCGATCGTCAGGTGCAGCACCCACCACGTCAGCCCTGACACGAACGCCGCCGCCGGGATCGTCAGCACCCACGCCCAGATGATCTGCTCGGCCACGCCCCAGCGCACGGCC
>JAYVWD010000422.1:0-5331 GCA_043786345.1 Pseudomonadota bacterium | reverse complement strand
GCCCGGCCTGGACGCTCTACGGCCTCGGGGGCCTCGGCATCCTGAGCTCCACCGTCACCATCGACGCGACGCTCAACGACTCCATCGGCGGCAAGTCCTACAAAATCGCCTCGTACAGCGCCTACCTCTATGCGCTCGCGCTCGACACCGGCGCCTCGGTCGAATACCGGCTCTGGAAAGGCCTGATCCTCGCCGCCGATCTGCTGGTGTTCATCCCGATCGCCACGCTCGCGAGCGGCGACTCGGGTTACGTCGACTTCACCTCGGGCGACTTCGGCTCGTCGGACTTCAAGCTCAGCGCGGTGAAAAGCGGCGTCGACCACAAGACGAGCGGCCTCGGCTACTCGCTCGCGGTCGGCGCCGGCTGGCAATTCTGACCTTGCGCTGAGCACCCCGCTCGCGGCTAGTTCCGGTCCTCGCTCCACTACACTCTGGGGAAAGGACCCGCCAAGTTTCGCAAAACCTTGATCTTCATCGGCTTGATCACCTCGTCGGCGAGCTTCGGCGCCGATCCGCTGGTGTGCCGCCAGCGCGCGCAGCAGGCCTGAGACCCGACCTTCACCGATTGCATGGCCCAAGGCGACGGCGACTGCCGTTTCGACGCGGACTGCTGCGCCGGCTACGTCTGCCGTTTTTGGCCGATGCGAAGCGGGAAACCAGGCCTCCTGCGACCCCTTCCCGGTCCACGGCGAATATGCCGGCCGCGAGCACACCGCGTGCAACTGGGGCGACACGAGCGCCTCGCGCTACGTGCGCCAGAACCAATATTGCGCGTACTTCACGCCGCACGGCGACGACGCCCGCCGCGACAACACGGCGTGCAACTGGAGCTATCGGAGCAACACCGGCGACGCCGGCTGAGGATCGCTTCCGACAAAAAAACCCGGCTTTCGCCGGGTTTTTTTCGTTTGAGCATCCTTCAAGGCCGGATCAGAGCTCGTTGGCGCGGCTCTTCGGGTCGCCCGAGAAGCCCGTTTCGCCGCAGGCGTCCTTCGAGAACACGATCGAGTCGATCGCGATCGCCGAGTCGAAGTACTGGTCGCCGACGTCGGTGATCGCGACGCGCAGCGTGCGCTCCGCGCCCATGTCCTCTTCCGCCAGGTTCGCGCAGAAGGTGCGGGGCGGGACGATGCCGGGGTAGCACTTTTTGCCCTCCGCACCCTTCGCCCCGACGTCGCAGGAATAGGCCTTGGAGAGCTTTTTGGAAGCCGTCGTCGACTTGTCGATGTTCCAGAGCTCGCCGTCGAGCTTGGCGTTGAATTTCTGCACGGACTGCCATTCGCCGCAGGTGATGGCGCCGCCCGTCTGGTTCTTGCAGTCCGCCACGGTGGCGTCTTCGGTGCCGCCGGCGAGCTTGTTCAGGTCGCCGTCGCCGATGTTGTCCAGGTGCTCGTCGAACTTGATGTAGAAGCTGTCGTTGTACTCGGTGCCGACGAACTTCGGGAACTCCTGGCTGAAGAACGCGACGCGCATCTGGATCGACTTGTAGCCGGCGGCGGCGCTCGGGATCTTGAGCGTCTGCCACATGGTGGACGACATGTCGTCGACCGGCTGGAAAGTGGCCAGGTTGGTGAGCTGGAAGCGCGCGTCGCCCGTGGTCAGCACGCAGTAGCCGGTGAACTCGTCGAGGTAGCGGGGCTCTTTGCCGTGGAGCTCTTCGGGGCTGCCGAAGATGTTGGCGTGCTGCTCGGCGGTGATCATGACGTCGCCGACGGCGCGCCAGCCGGCGGTCGCGGCGGTGTAGGAGTCGAACTTCGAGCCGTCGAAGACGAGCTTGCTCGGGTCGTCGCAGCCGAGGTTCTCGTTATAGGCCGGGTCCGGGGTCTCCTCCCGCGCCACATCGGGCGAGGTGTTGTCGACCGGGGCGACGACCGGATCGTCGCCGGTGCCCGTACCCGTGCCCGTACCTGGATCGACCGGGGCCGGCTTGGCCGGGAGGTCTTCCTTCGGCGGCGACGCCGCGGCGACCGCGGCTGCCGGCGGGGCGGCTTGCGGCGGCTGGTGGAAGACCAGGTCTTTCGAGATGATCTTCCAGCCGTTCACGAAGTCCGACACCTTGGTGTCGACCTTGGTGAAGAGGTCCGCCGCTTTGGTGGACGCCTCGGCGTTGCCGACGTCGCCGACCTTGGAGTTGAACTTGTCCTGGTAACCGGCGAGGACGCCGGCGTAGGCGATCGTCTCGATCGTCGAGACGGGCGTGCCCGCCGCGTCGGCCGGGATCGTCTTCTTGTAGGCGGTGACCTGGCCCTTGGAGCCTTCGAGCATCGCCAGGAAGTATTTGCCTTCCGGACCGGATACGGTCACGAACGGGGACTCGGACGTGAAGATGAAGGCGCCTTTCACCGGCAATTTGGCGCTACCGTCCGCCTTCGCGAGCATCGCCGTGCCGTTCAGGTACATGAGGCCCTTGTCGCCCTTGCCGCGGACGAGCAGGTAGCTGCCGGCCTGGCTGCCGGGGTTCGACACGGTGACGCGCTGATCGGGAGCGAGCGCCTGGTTGATCGTGTCGCCCGAGATCTCGAGCTGCTTGTCGGCCGCGTTGAACTTGGCGACGGCGATGATACGGAATTTCTTGACCTTGGTCTTCTCGTCGAGCTGGAACTCCTTCGCCTGGAGGAGGACGATGGAGCCTTGGTTCTGCGAGGCGCCCTTGGCCTGGTCGGGGACCGAGAGGAAGGGGGTCGGGAGCGTCGCGCTCTTGCCGAGGTCGCCCTTGAACTTGTCGGTCAGCGTGAAGCCGCCGAGGATCTCGAAGCTGTCGAGCTTTTTGCTCGTGTTGAGCCCGGCCGCGTCGTGCCACTTGGTCTCGACGAGCAGGGCTTCCTGCTGCTCATTTGTCAGCTGGTCCACGCCGAGCGCCTCTTTCAGCGCCTCCTTCGCCTTGTCGCAGCCCGTACCGACGAGCAACGTCGCCGCGACGGCCAGCGGCGCAAGGCCCCGGGAGCCCACAATATTACGCATTCTTCACTCCATTTGAGAGAAAAAAAAAGATGTCGAGTCGTAGTGGCCGAGTTCTGAATGACGATATTTTCGGAAGATTGAGGACTAGTATAGCGTGTGGATGAGGAACAAGGAATCCCCCTTCGGTTTTAAAAGGGGCAGGGCGTCAAAATTCCAACGCGGTCGGACTTAGGCCATGAGCGACAGACGACTACCACCATTCTCGCCGGACCTGCTGCGCCTGGCTTACGCGCAGGGGTACTTCCCGATGCCGCACCCGGACACGGGCGAGATCCTGTGGTTCCATCCGGACCCGCGCGCCGTGCTGCCCCTGGACGGCTTCCACGTGTCGCGCTCGCTGGACCGGACCTTGCAGAAGGGAGCCTTTGAAATCACCATCGACAAAGACTTTGCCGGCGTCATGGACGGCTGCGCAGCGCGCGACGAGACCTGGATCAACGATCTCTTCAAAAAGACATATGGCGACCTGCACGCCCTGGGCGACGCCCACAGCGTCGAGGTCTGGCAGGCGGGGGCTTTAGTCGGCGGGGTCTATGGGGTCGCGATCAACGGCGCCTTTTTCGCGGAGTCGAAGTTCCACCGGGTGACCGACGCCTCGAAGGTCGCGCTCTACCACCTGGTCAAACACCTGCAGGTGCGCGGTATGACGCTGCTCGAGGTGCAGTTCATCACGCCGCACCTGGCCTCCCTCGGCGTCGTCGAGATCCCGCGGGCGCAATACATGCGCCGCCTAAAGGGCGCGCTCGAGCGCCGCGTCCGCTTCATTTGACCGCGAGCGAGCCGGGCCCGACGGTCCAGCGCCCGTGCGCATCGACCCCTTTTCATTTATCAGGCCGCGACGATCGGCGTGACGGCGACGATCTTCACGACCCCGTTCACCTGCACGGCGCGCAAGCCCAGCACGCTCAGCGAGGCCAAAAACAGGTCATACGCCTGCCCCGGCCGCAGGCGCTGGGGCGCGAAGATCTGGATCTTCGCGTCGATCCGCGGCTCCATCACGAAGGCCTGCCCCGACCAGCGCGCGACGTCGCGGACGACGCGGGCGATGCTGGTAGGCTCCGGGTAGTTGACGTCGACGAGCGCCGGCTCCTCGCGCTTCGCCGGGGCCGGCGCCGGGGCCTCCGGCTTCGCGCGCGCCGCCTTCTTCTCAGCGACGCCTTTGAGCGCGTCGCCTACCCCGTCCAAGTCGTCGATTTTCCGCTCGCCCATGATGTTCCCACGTACTGAGATATGGTCCTGCGCCCCCAGGCTTCGGAACTTCGCCAAGAAACTTGAATCTCAGCAGGCGTCGCCGGCCTTTACGCGCAAGGTCATGGCCTCGAGCAGGCGCCGGGTGACGGGCCCAGGCTCGCCATTTCCCACGGGAACTCCGTCCAGGACCACGATCGGCTGCACCTCGGACAGGGTGCCGGTAAAAAAGAGCTCGTCCATGTCCGCCAGCTCCCCCCGGGCCATCGACCGCTCCGTCACCGCCAGGCCGAGGCCCCGCGCCAGCGGCAGCAGGACCGCCCGGGTGACGCCCGGCAGAATGTTGGCAGAAAGGGGCGTGGTGAGGACCTCGGCGCCGCGCACGGCGAAGAAGGTCGAATGCATCCCCTCGGTGATGCGGCCGTCGCGGTCGAAGAGCAGCGCCTCGTCGGCGCCGCGCGCCTTGGCCTCCATGCCGGCCAGGACGTTGCCGAGGAGGTTGACCGATTTCACCCGGGCGAAGTGCCAGCGCCCGTCCTCGACGAGGGCGACGCGCACGCCCTTTACACGCTTGGACAAGCCGAAGTCCGGCGCCAGCGGGTCGATCCACGCCAGCTCGTTCGGGCGCATCCCCGCGGGCGGGACGTGCGACCGCGGCGCCTCGCCGCGCGAGATCTGCAGGTAGATCGCCGCATCCCGGACGCCCGCCTTGGCGATGAGCGCGGCGAGGCGCCCGCGCAGCCCCGCGACGTCGGCCGGGATCATGAGCGCGTCGAGGCTGGCGCGGAGGCGGTCCAGGTGGGCCGCCAGCATGAACGGCCGGCCGTCGTAAACGCGCATCACCTCGTACACCGCGTCGCCGAATAAATACGCGCGGTCGAGCGGCGACACGCGCACGTCGCTCAGGGGAAGGATGGCGCCGTTCCACGACGCCCAGAGGCTCGTCTCCGTCATAGCTGCCGGTCCCGTCGTGTATGGCCCTCTGCAAGCCGAGGGCTCCTGTGATAAGCTGGGGGTATCAGCAACATCAACTGGAAATCAATCGAGAATTCATCAGGAGTGCGAAGGGATGGCAGAGCTTTCCGGCAAAGCGCCCAAAAGGCGGGAGGACCTGACCGAGGCCGAGGAGGCGCTGCAGGAAGACGAGGCCCCCCAGGCGGCCGCGCCGCCGCCGGATGAAAA
>JAYVWD010000421.1:0-8076 GCA_043786345.1 Pseudomonadota bacterium | reverse complement strand
CTTCGCCGACCGAGTAGTGGCCCCAGATGTCGCCGCCGGTCTCGGACGCGGGCTTGTTGTAGCCGACGATGCTCAGGTCGCGCGTCTCGATCTTCTGGACGGGCATGAAGGTCGCCTGGACGAGCTTCGCGGTCGCGAGCTCCTTCTCCTGCCGCGCGCCCTCGACGCTCGACCGCAGCAGGTGCTCGAGCTTCGACGCCCTCGTCTCGACGGAGCGGCTCAGGACGCCGACCTCGTCGCTCGACCGGACGTCGATGTCCTGGGAAAAGTCGTCGGCGGCGATGCGCGCCGTCGCCGCGGTCACCGCGCGGAGCGGCCGCGTCAGGTAGTCGGAGCCGAAGAAGCTCGCGAAGAAGGCGATCAGGACGAAGATCCAAACCCGGCGAAGATCCGCGGCACGTACCCGTGGCCCCAGACTTTTGGGTAGCCTCCAGGGCAGCATGGACGTTCCCACTTGAACGCTTTGCGCTGCTCGGCTACGTCCTCGACGCGAGCATCCGTAAATATCAGTATGGATGCCTGCAGGAGCTGGGGGTGCGACTAACGCCTCCAGTTCCACCCTCTCTCAGCTTGTGATCTTGCCCGGTTAGCAACCGGGCAGATCGACGTGCGCCCTGAAGGATATCTGCCCGAGCCTTCCCGGCTGAAGCACATGCCTGTCAGCGGTTCCGGAAAGCCCGAAAAACCTTGTTCGGCGGAATGACCCAGACCACGAGAAGGACCAAGGTACCGAACCACATGGATGGCCCGACGAGGCCGGGTCGCTTTTGCAGGAATGCCAGCAAAGGAGGCATGGAGCCCGACGTCAGCACCATCGAAAGCGCGCCTAGCACAAGAAACAGGAGGGTCTGCACCGCGAGCCAATAAAGGAACTGCTTCCAAAAGGTCCACGGCGCCGCCTTCAGCATTGCAAAGAGGGCGAAGCCGAGCACGAGCGGCCAGTAGACGACCGCGGCGACCGCGATGCATCCGACCAGGGCGCCCATGACGTTCGAGAGTAGGTTTACGGCGCGTTTCCCTTGGGGAGTTCGTAACCCCGGATTTCCTGGGGCTAGAGCCTAGCTTCCCAGGGCCCTCTGGACTTCGTCAAAGTGTCGATGCCGAGCCGGCGCAAGGATTGGAGGAGAGCCGTCATCGGCAGTTCGACGATCGCCGAATGCTCGGCCGCGACGCCGTGCAGAAGGTGTACGCCGCAATTTTTTTTTTACCCAGGGCTCTTCGGAAACAATTACGCCGAGCTGAGCCATCGGATCGTTGGCGGTTCCTCTACCGACGCCCAGCCAAGGAGTTGCGGCCGCGTCTCGGCAGGTACTGCATTAAATCTTATATATATACATGGTTACGATTCTAATGCTTTCCGTCAAAACAACCGATAGCACTTTGTGCTAGTAAAAGCACTTTCCCTTATGATAGGAAAGCCCCATGTCAGCCGCAAGGATGGGGGCGATCGACATGCGAAAATTGGTGGGGATAGAAGCCATGGATATGCGTCGTCTTGAAACTTTTGTGACGCGAGTTCGCGACGTCTGTCGATCGCCGAGCTCTTTTAAGAAATCGGTCGAAATCGACGTGGGTCACGTAGCGTGGCGAGCTGCACAGTCCAAACAAGAAGTTCGAAATTCGATGACCCGGGAACACATCGCCACTTTAATTATGAACGGTGTCGTCGACCAGAAGTCCTGCCGGTTTGCCGCACCTATGGAAGCGGCAATCGACGGTCGCTTTGCCTCGATCGGAGTCACGTTCCTTGATCCAGTGCGCGAAGAAATCTGGACCAATGTTGCCCTTCGCGCCGTTGTTCGAGACGTCGCACCGCGCTATCTCGTCGTGACCGTCTACCCGTGCCCACTAGAGAAAACGGACAGCCTTCCGGAGGTTCCAACAAATGTCTGGTGATGTAAAAACGCTCAGTGTCTCGCTCGCCGGAAAGTTTTCGGCGGCCGACTACAAGAATCACCATCAGACGGTTGACTGTAACGGACAATGGGACATTCAGATTCAGAGCAATGTCCCGTATGCACTAAACGCGATCGGAACAGTGATCCTTCCCATTGGGGCATTTGTCGCTTGTGAGAAATGCCGTGCGGCATTTTTTCTACCTGGTTTTGAAGAGCTGGTGGAGCGAACGATTGCCTTGCAACTAGTCGTGAACGACAGACTATTGAATAACAAAGAAATCCGATTCTTACGCCTTGCATTCGACCTCAAGCAATCCGAGGTCGCAGAAGGAATCGAAATGGGATCTGAGTCCTACTACTCGAAGATCGAAACCGGGAAAGTCTCGCTATCTCCCGACAAGCAAATTCGGCTCAAGCTTCTTTATGCAACAAAGCTCGGAGTGAATAGCGCAGAGGACTATCACGCGATCAGCATGACAAATGCGGAACGAGAAATTCTCGAGCCAGCAGAAGTCTTGCGACTTGCCGGTCCAAGGCTAAAGGAGCAACTTGAGAGTTCCTTCCCCAAAGCTCGTAAAGGGTGACGCCTTGCCTCCCATCACCACCGACGCTGACAAAAATGTCGCTCTGATTTTCAAGAGGCGCAGGAATAGGATGATCTATTTCCCGAAGCTCCACGCTTGGCGGCGGGACAGGTTTGCCTTTCGGGCAGTCTTGCAGCCTTAGACCCGCCGGATATCGCCAGTCCGTATGAAAATGCACGTTAAGATTCAGCGCGCTACCGAATCTTTGCACGAAAGTGACGCCACCAGCTTCGGGCATCTTGATGCCGCGTACTTCCGCCTTGTTGCAATAATAGAGCTGAATCATCGAGGAAATGCGCCGATGCACGACGGCGGTGAGCTTGCGGCTTGCCGCCATCCAGTATCGCAGCGCGTGAGGAAACGTGGTCACCAATTGCCTCACGGGGGCGTGAGGAAGGACGTTATCGACGAGGTGCGTTGAGATTTCCGACATCGCTTGGCGCAGCACGACGGACAGATGCCGCGCCTTTTACAGGAGAACGCCACCGGCAATTTTTCGCCGCACCCTTCACACGAAAGGATGACAAAACCGTGGGCGAGAATGCCGCAGCGAAAGAAGGCCTCCATTTCGCGGACGACGTAGTTTGGCAGTTGCGTGCGGCTATCGTCTGCTTGGCGCCCGGCGTACCAAGTCTCCCATTCGCGAGCTATCACCTGGCAAAGGAGCGCGCGCTCCGGCTGGTGGTGTTTATAGGGTACCCCGTACATGAGCGCATAGTGCCGGCCGATCTCGGCTGAGTCAGAATCGAACCCATCACGAACATCACCGTGGAGGGTTCTATGCGTTGTCCTGTGCCGCCCGCCCCTTTCGCGCCCGCTGCGCCTGGCCAGCCCCGGCTAAGCCAGTACGCTTTGTCATATGACAAAGCAGAGAGGCTAAGCCCATGATGGTAAAGAGCGTCCAAGTCGTGACCGCAGTCGAGCGGCGGAGACGGTGGAGCGAGGAGGAAAAGGCAAACATCGTCAGCGAGACGATGGTACCGGGCGGGTCGGTGCTGGCCGTCGCCCGCAAGTATGGCCTTTCCTCCCGCCTCCTTTACCGATGGAAAGAGGCGCTCCTGGCGGGGAATGCGGCTGCCCAGCTGGCGCTGCCAAGTCCTCCGGCCCAGGCGTTGCCGGCGCCCCAGAAGCGCGGCCGGCCAAGAAAGGACGGACGATCCTCGTCAGACGTCGAGGTGACGCCGGCGCCGCGAGTTTTTGAAGTCGAGCAGGCGCCGGACGCGAACGCCAAGGAGCAGCCAGGCAGCGTCCGCTTGCAGTTTGGCGATCTGGTGATCACCATCGCCACCGGGAACAAGGGCTGATGTTACCTTTCCATCCCAAACGTTTGGTGATCGCTCAGCACCGCTTCGACTACCGGAGGCACTGGGATGGGATGCTTGGCGAGTGCTATCGGCTTGGCTTTGATCCGTACGACGGCGACTGCGTCGTCTTCGTCAAACGCGACAGAACGCAGCTGCGCGCACTCGCCGGTGACACCCGCGGCCTCTTCCTGATTGCGCGCCGTTTCGATGGAGGGTCGCTCGAGCTCGACTGGGTCTTTCAGGACGAGCCGACGGTAAAGACGATCTCGCTCGCTGAACTCTCGCTCCTGCTCGAGGGCGCGACCTTTACCGTCCATCGACGCGTCAAACAGTGGCGATGACTTTGCAATAAGAAATGAAAGGGTGTAGGAGGGAAGGAAGACCAAGCTGAATTTGAACCCTGCTGCGTGCGAGTGCGACAAGGATGTCGCCGACAACGAAGCCGCTACCGGAGCTGTCCGCCGAAGCACGAGCCGAAGCCAAAGGCTGGCTCGACGCTCACCGCGGCGAAGTGCCTGCCAGCGTTGCCGATGCGCTGAGCTTGAGTTTCTCTCTCGCCGAGAAGATGGCCGCCGACGCGATCGGCCGTAAGAACCTCGTCACCCAGCTGCACCGGGCGTTTGGCATCATTCCCAGCTCGGAGAGGCGGCGGGCGAGCGGCAAGCCGCTCGCCGGCTTGCCGAAGGACAAGCCCAAGGGTCGCATGTCGGAGCGGGAAAGGCTCATCTACGGGCTTGGCCGCGCCAAGCGGCTGTCGAAGTGGTATCGTGGGCTCGCCCGCCGTCACGGTCGGACGGAGAAGGACCTCGAAGGCAAGATCGTGGCACTCGAAGACACCAAGCTGACTCCCGAGGACGACGCCGAAATCGCGCAGGAAGAGCGCGAATACGACGAGCGGCTCAATCTTGGTCAGCGCTGCGACCTTGACTGCGCCGCCAGCGCCGAGACCCTGATGACGGGGGCGTCGGCGCAGGTCAAGGCCGAGACCGTCGAGTGCCGTGTAGACCGCGACGGCCTGCCGCGGGACGCGGTCGTGAAGCAGGAATTCGTCGAGGAGCGGGAGCGCATCAGTTTTTCGTTTACGGTGACTCGGCTCGACATTCAGGTCGAGAAGCTCGCGGTCGCGACCAAGTCGGGCATGACGCTGGTGGCTGGAAGCCTGGATGAGATCGGCCCGCCGAAGAGCAAGGTCACCTGGGAATTCCTGGCGAGCATGTCGGTCCTCGTTGCGCAGTATGCGATGCCGCTCAACCGATTTGCCGGGCTGGTGTCCACCCCCATCAAGCGCTTCACCGCTGCCGAGATTAGCCGCCACTTCCGCTACACCGCCGGGCGCCTCGCCGGCGTCTACCTCCAGCTCGGCAAGGATCTCGCCAACAGTCCGATTCTTGTCGGCGACGACACAACAAGCCGCGTGCTCGAGATAACGAAGACGCTGGCCCTGCAGGAGGCGGGTGACCTCACGCCACCTCCCTGGGAGGAGTACGCGACGGCCGCCAAGGCGCAAAAGGCGCTGGAGGACGGGGCGAAGCCGACGCTGGCGCTCAAATTCGCAGCGGCGCTTGGCTTCGAATCCGACCGCAAGGATGGCACGGGCGCAAAGACGGGCTTCAACACGACGGTGCTGAGCGGCCGACTGGATCCCTACGACCCCCGGACCACGATTGTCTTCTTCCGCTCGCATCTCGGCGGCCTCGGCAACCTGCTCACTGCCATCCTCCAGGGTCGCCGCGACGATAATCTGGACCTGGTCCTCCAGACGGATCTTTCGACGGTCAACCTCATCTCCGACCCCGCCCTGCGGGCGCGGCTGAACATGACCCTGGCTGGCTGTAGCTACCATGCCCGGAGGCCGTTTGCGATCCACGAGGGCGACGATCCCGAGCTCTGCGCGTGGATCCTCCATGCCTTTAAAGGAGTGGCAATTTTCGAGGGCGGCCTCGATGCCTTCGGGAGAAACCGCGACAACTCGGTCGCTGTCCGGGGCGCGGACGCCCGCGCCGCTTGGGAGCAGATCAAGGAAGTCGCATCGCTCATTGCCAAGAAGTGGTCGGGAAAGTCTGGGCTCGGCGAGGGCGCCCGGTACATCCTCAAACACTTTCCGCGCCTGACCTACTACCTCGAAGACCACAGGCTCGCGCCCTCGAACAATTTTAGCGAGAGAATGCTGAGACTTGAGAAGCTCATCGAGAACAACGCGCTCTTTCGCCAGACCCTCGAAGGACGTTTTGCGCTCGACGTGGTCGGATCCGTCCTGCAGACGGCGATCGCCGCCAAGGTCGACTTCCAACTCTACCTCATGTGGATCCTGGCAATGCCGCCCGAGGTCGTCGACGCCTCTCCAGCCGAATTCACGCCGCATGCCTTTGCCCGCCTCTACTCCAAGACGATCACGCAAAACTGACCCAGGCTCACACCAAGGTCGAGGCTACGCGGAGACCGGCGGCGGCGCGACATGCGCTGGAGTACGGCTTACTTTATAGGTAAACGGGGGGTCGGCGGCGTGGGCACTGTCCATGGAAAGAACATGTGCACTGGACGGACGTGACTTGGGAAAGGACATGACGGGAGAAGGTCGGACCTCCGGTGACGGTGCGTCGGCCAAGCGGTCGATCGGTGACGTTTGCGTTAAGGCTTTAGAACGCGCGTGTCACGGTCGGCCGGCTGAATTGGGCTGTTTCGACGGGAGATTATGGTGGATCGGCCGGCGGTGGTTTTTGGGCGCCTCTGACCGAAACGTGCGGATTCCGCCGGGTGGCGCTGTCATATGCCAGTCAATTGTCCACTGAGGCCCTCAATCTCCGCTTCGCCCTTTTGTCGTGTGACGGCTGGAATAGATCGACGCGTTGCTCTTGACCACAGCGCCCCAATGCGCCGCCTCCCCGAGGCTGACGCCAGGGCTCCGGCGGCCAAAGCCGGAACGATGATGGCGCCAAGCGCCCATGAGCGACTTGGCCGCAGGCGTGGCACCAAGGAGGTCAGCAGCTGGGCGAGCGAGGTCAATAGGGCCGTCAGCGCGAAGGCAGCGGCCAGTTCGCGCACGGTCGTTCGTTTCGTCCAAAACGCCACGCTCTTTAGCGCCCCGCCGTGGATATCCGGCTCGAGTTTGTCCTTAATCGTGCCGGGACGTGCCGGCATAGTTGCGCTCGTCGCCAAGGATCCGATCAAGCTTTAGGGGGTGGCCGATCGATTCATGAATCGTTAGGCTCGGTGTGGGCACGGCCGACTAGAAAAGGTCTAATTTGAACAATTTTTCAAATCTTCAGCAAGCGTTGTCACTTCTTCTCCACCGACGACAAAACCATTGCTATCGTAACGGCTACCGTCAACATATACGTTCAAGACCAGATTGTCCTGAATACCCGTCACCATATGGATAGTATCGCGATGCATCTCCATCTTTGGGTATGATGTGTTCTGCCACCACTCTGGCACCTCAACATCTCCTTGGTACACTTCAATGCCGTAATTCCTCGTCGCACCTGCCGCATCCCGACTCCATGACGTGCTACATGACCCAATCAAAACGGCCGGATTACCGCTTACGAGCTGAAACGCGCATGAATTGCTATAACCATCAATTCTGTAACCTTTGATTTTGGCCGTGAAAGTCCATCCAGAGCCAACGGTAGTTTGTTGAAAACTGTCGCCATTGGAACAATTTAAGACAAAATCTGTGCTAATAGCCGGCGAGGGCGAAGCCTGCGACGCGGTAGAGATCTCCGTAGTTTTTGTAGCGGAGAGTTTTTCCCCATTGCCACTGCTGCAACCAAATAGACCTGACAACGCCACGACCAGGGCGGCAACTCCCATTCTCGTCTTCAGCTCAAAAATCTTTTTCATGTTGACCACCTTTTCCAAAATAAAGAGGCATGGAACAAAAGCACATGGGAAAAACAATAGCCTTATTTGCACCTTACGCCAAGTAACAACCCCGGCGAAAACCTTCGTTGAACTAAACGCGCTTCGCGCATAGGCGCCAGCTCGCAGCATCCGGGTAGCGACGGGCCTCGGCTTCGCCCCTCCGTTCGCGGCATCTTGCTGGATTGATCAGCGAGGTCAGCTCGGGCAAGAATTGCCCAGTGAAAAGAGCGCCTCCTCGTTGGGAACATGGTTGTGTGTGTATTTCCGCACACGATCACCGAGGAGGAGTGAGGTCGAGCTCAGGATTTGACCACGATGAAACAGTGTTTAGTGTGCGCTGAAAGGTTGTCAACTCCAGAGGAGGTTTCGTTGGGCGGCGCGCCGTTCCACCACGACGATCGTGATGTCGTCGTCGAGCTCCTCGCC
>JAYVWD010000420.1:0-2899 GCA_043786345.1 Pseudomonadota bacterium | reverse complement strand
GGGGGGGGGGGGGGGGCCGCGGGGAGCGCAGGGAAAGCGCCAAGCATGGGCTTCTTTTGCTATAATAGCATAGAGCATGAAATCCCACGAGATATTTTATGAATGTTAACAGAAATGTGTTAAAATTCGGGATGTTCGCTTTGGCCCTCCTGCCTGTCGGCTGCGTCGGCAGCGACCCGAGCCGGGCGACGGATTTCCTCGAGCAGAAGCTCGGCGGCAAGATCGGCGGCAAGCCCTGGGCGGTCCGCTACGCCTTCGTCGACCCGACGATCGACACGCCGGAGGAGAATGACTACGTCTTCGTCTTCCTGCCATACAAGCCGGCCGAGCCCTGCCCGAAGGACACGGAAGGCGTCGCCGACAACCGCAGCATCCTCGTCTCGGCGCCGAAGTCGACGGGCAAGCCGACGCCCCTCAAGAAGGGCTCGTCCCGCAACCTGGTCTTTCACTATTTGGATAGGGGCAGCGCCGTCGCGAACGCGGCCGTCCGGGGCAAAATCAAGCTCAACGCGATCGACGGCAAGACGGTGAAAGGGCGCCTCATGGGCGCCCTCAACGGCAACAACTACGTGAACGGCGACTTCGTCGCGACGATCTGCGAGCTGGGCGACATGAACAAGTCGTCGCCCTGGGAAGTCCAGTAACTCAGGGGACCGGCGGCGCGCCGGGCGCGGCCGGAGTCGCCGGGACCGGCGTCGCCGGCGGCGTCCGCTTCGGCCAGCGGCGCCAGAGCCCGCCCGCCGCCAGGCTCTCATAGACCCAGCGCGACCAGCGCACGGCCGCGAAGGCGAACCAGAGCGCCCAGAGCAGCATCGCGATCTGGTAGACGAACATCGGCACCGAGAGGATCCACGCCGTCGGCAGCGGACCGGCCGTGCGGTCGCGGAACCAGAGCAGCGAGCCCGCCGACGAGCCGTTGCCCGCGATCTGCATGTCGGGCTGGCCGAAGAAGCCCTGCTCCAGGGTGTAGATCACGATGCCGACGGCGCAGCAGGCCCAGAAGGCGAGGGCGAGCTGGGCGAGGTTGTAGAGGCCGACGTGCTTGAGCCGCGGCAGCTGCGCCCGCCGCGCTCCGAGCGCCAGGAAGAAGCCGACGACGACGGCGACGCCGAGCAGCGTCGACTGCAGGAGGCCCATCCCGAGCAGAAACCACTGCCAGGTCCGGATCGGGGTCAGCGGGATGCGCCCGAGGGCGAAGGCCGCGAGCAGGACCACGATCAGCTGGCTCCAGAAGAGCACGGCGGGCCCGACGCCGTCGCCGCCGAGGAATAGCACCCAGCGCTCGGCCGGCGTCGCGACGTGCACCGTCGCGTTTACGCCGGGCAGGCCGGCGTCGAGCGGGGCGGTGCGGTAAAGGAGCCGCATGCCGTTCGCGTCGCGCCAGGTCACGGCGATCTTCTGCGCGCCGGGCAGGAGGGGCAGCGTCAGGGCCCCGCCCTCGAGGCGGATCGGCTGCGCGGCGCCGTTGATCGCGACGCTCTGCAGCTCGACGTCGGCGGGGAGCGCGAGCCTGTGCTCGCCGCCGCGGCTCGAGCGCAGCGCCAGGTTGAGCGTCATGTCGGACGACCGGATTCCCGGGCGAACGTCCAGGTAAGCGCGGTCCATCGTCAGGCTTTGACCCGGCAGGCTCTCGGGGCGCGAGATCAGCAGCGAGGCGGATTCGCCTGGCCAGGGCCGCCACTCGGGCAGGCGCTCGCCGCTCTGGTCGACGTGGTGGATGACCGGAATCCCCTTGGTCTCCAGGTGCCAGACGGGGGAAAGGCTGACGCGCCACCACTCCGTCCACGCCAACGTGTCGGGGGCCTTGAGCGTGACAGACGGCGCGATGTCGAGCGAGCTCGTCCAGGCGAAACTCGCCTCGCGCGGGCCCATGTTGACGAGGACAGTGCCTTTGTCGACGCGCGTCCCGGCGGTCATCACCTTCTCGCCGCTGAGGAGCGGGACGCGGATCACGACGGCGCCGCTCGCGGCCGAGCCGGCGCTCAGGCGGACGACGCGCGTCTGGACCGTCCAGGCAAGGCCGAGCTCGAGCGTGCGCTCGACGCGGACGAAAGGCGGCAAGGCCGAATCCTTCACGGACGCGGCGGGGGCCTGCACGCCCTTGGCGCGGAGGCGTACGAGCATCAGGTTGTCGTCGGCGGCACCGTCATCGTGGACGCCGTCCGCCTGCCAGGCGCTGCTGGCGAAGCTGACGAAGTGCGGCTTGAGCGGCAGCGGCAGCTGGAGGGTCTCGTGCGCCGGAATTTTGCCGCGCAGCTCGACGCGGTGCACGCCGGCCGGCAGGGCGAGCCAGAGCGTGCCGTCGGCCTCGCGGCGCAACTCTTTGGATTCGCTGCCATTTACGAGGACCTGCGCCGGTAGCCACTGGGCGGCGTTGCCGGGGAGGGGGATCTGCGTGGGGGCCGCGGCGTGCGCCTCGAGCAGGATCGTCAGCGTGTCGGCGTCGGCCTCGATCTTGAGCCGCGCGATCGTGGCGCAGTTGGTCAGGCAGTCGGCCTTCGGCAAGAGCCGCTCGCGCAGCTCGCCCAGGAGCTTATCGGGCGGAAACTCGGCGGCCCGCGCCTCGCGGCCCGGGACCAGGACGAGCAGCAGCAGGGCGGCGGCGCCGGTGAGGCGCGCCGTCCACCGGCTGAAGTCGCGCCACTTGAACCCGAAAACGGCGACGATCAAATAGAAGAGCAGCAGCACCCGCACGAAAGAGAGCAGGGCATTGAGCACCGGCGGGAGCACGATCAGGCGAAAGGTCTGCTCCTGGCGGACCGGGCCGCTCCAGCCGAGCTGGAACTGGTTCCAGCTCCAGTTCGGCACGCCGGCGCCGGTCTGCACGGTGGCGTTCGGGTCCACCTCGGCGAGCTGGCGGTTCTGATACATCTGCATTTGCCCGCTGCCGCCGGCGTCG
>JAYVWD010000419.1:0-4306 GCA_043786345.1 Pseudomonadota bacterium | reverse complement strand
GGGCCTTCTCGGCCAGCCAGTCCTTGGGCGCCAAAGGGGCCTGGGACGAGGCGTTCTGTTCCTTGATCACGGCGATGAAGAGGCTACAGCACGTCTTGCAGGACAGAACCGGCGTTCCCTCACCGCGGTAGTCGTGGTGCTTGAAACAATAGACGTTCTTCATTTGGTATTTCTCCGCTCAAAGTCAGCTTCAACTGCCGTTGAGGGGTCTTTTGCAGGGCCCGTGCCAACGGCCGAGGCTACGAGGCTGCCTGATTTTTTGAGTTATTCTGGGGTCTTAGCAAGCGCTTCAAAAGGCGCAGCGTGAAACGCTTGTAAACCTTTCGGGCGAGTGTGCCGTCTTTGTCCATCAGCTCGTTGAAGGAGTCCCGGGCGATGATCCGGACCTGGGCGGCCGACTGGGCCACGAAGCGCACGGCCGTCGGCTGGTCCGCCAGCAGCCAGAGCTCGCCGAAGGACTCCGAGGCGCCCATCTGGTCGACATAGGTTTCCTTGCCGCCGACGTTGCGGAAGCAGGCCACCGTGCCGTCGACGATGACGTAGACGCCCTTGGGCTCGTCGTCATAGGTCAGGACGACCTCGCCTTCCGCGAAGGCGACGGTCTGGCCGATGGACCAAAGCGCATTCTTCTGCTCGAAGTCGAGGTCCGACAGGAACTTCGCGCGGTGGAACGCCGCGTGACCGGGGTCTAAGGCGGGATTGGGCGCTGCGGCCGGGACCTGGACGCGGACCGGCCCGGCTTCGGCCGCGGCTTCGCGGGGGAGGATCCTTAAAACCGGCTGGAGCGTCGGCGCCGGGGCCGCGGCTCCCTGGGCCTCTTCGCCGTCTTCGTCCACCGAAAGCGAGAACGTCGGCGCGACGGGCGGCAGGAACACGGGCGGGCGCGCCGCCGGCTTCTCGGCGACGGGCGGCGGCGGCGCGTCGGCCGCGGCGGCGTTGCCCATGACCGCCGTGGAGTCGCCCTCGGCCGGCGCGAACCTGGCGCCGCCGGAGCTGTCGGTGGGGAGGTTCGAGAGTGCGAAGCCGGGATTTCCATAGCGCGCGCCCGGCAGGGGCGCCTCGGCCCGTTCGGCCTTGGCGCGGTTCGGCCGCGCCTTGTCGTCGCGGCCCGCCCGCTCGAAGCAGTAGGCGGAACGCTCGAAGTCCTCGGCCTGCTCGAAGGCCGCGCCGGCCCGCTCGAAGGACGCCATCCGCTCGAACACCATCCCGGCGTATTGGAAGTGCGAGACCGAGAGGAACAGCTGCGCCAGCATCTCGCCGGACTTGTCTCGGTAGTTCACCTCGGCCATCAGCTGCGGCCCGATGTCGCTCGTCGCGCGCAGGTAGATGTCGCGCGCCGGGGACGCGAGCCCTTTGGCGATCAGGTGGCTGACGATCTCGGTGATCTTGTTGTGGCGCACGGCGATCTCGGCGAGGCCGGCCTCGAGGTTGCCCTCGCAGAGGTGGTCGACGATCGCCTTGACCTCGTCCGCGTCCAACTTGGCCGTCGCCCCGTCGCCGCCGGCGGCGAGCTTTTCATAGAGTTGCATCGCCCGCGGCCGGTTCCCGGCGCTCGTGAAAAGCCGGGCGGCCTGGCGCAGGTTGCCGCATTTTTCGAAGCATTCGGCGGCATCCTCGAAGCGGCCGGCTTTCTCGAAGTATTCGGCGGCCAGCTCGAAACGGCCCGCCTCGCGCGCGCACTTGGCGACCTCGGTCGGCATGTGCGCCATCTTGAAGCTCGACGCGGCGTCGAGCCACATCCCGTGCCGCGCGTACACGACGCCGGCGCGGTTATGCTTGCCCATGCGCATCAGGATCTTGGCGGCCTCGTGGATCATGCCGGCGTCCTCGAGCGACTGGATCGCCTCGCGCTGCATGTTGAGCTGCTCGAGGATCCGCGAGGCCGCCTGCACCTTGCCTTCGGCGAGCAGCGTCTTCGCCTGGGCATAGAGGCGCTTCTCGTTGCCGGTTAGGACGCGCGCGTCGGTCCGGCGCTGCTGGGCGCCGTGGTTGCCCCCGCGCTGCTCCTCCGAGACCCGCCGCCGGCCGCGGTTTTTGGTGCCGCGGATGTTGGAAAGCTGGAAAAAAGCGGCGATCCCGGCGAGCATGCCGACGGCGACAAGGATTGGAATGGTGAGGGAGCCGGACATACCGGCTTATCGGCCGCCGTTCCGGATAGTTAAAGCCTCAGATTTGGTAGGTCAGGCCAATACTGGCGGAACGGTCAATGACCCCGCGGGCTTTGACGTCGCCTGGCGCCTGTTTCGAGCCGGGGGAGACCATGTACTGGAACTTCAGGGTGAAGTCCTTGTTGAGCCGGATACCTAGCCCGACGCCGGCCTGGGGGCCGAGGGATCCGAGCGGCGCCGCGGCCTCGCGGTTGCCCGTCGTCGGGTTGATGCCGACCGTATAGGCCGTCTTCTTCACGATGCCGCCGATGATGTAGGGCATCATCACCGTCCCCTCGTAGAGGACGGCCTGGAGGTCGATCGAGTTCGAGATCGTGTGGACATTGCTGTAGACCGGCCAGGGCGCGACGTTGCCATCCGCGTCGTGGTGGACGGCGGGCGAAATCGGGTCCTCACTGCCCTCGAGGGTCTGGAAGTCCTGTTCGTGGGTAAAGCCGATGCGGATGTAGCGGCCCAGGTCGACGGAAAGGCCGCCCGAGTAGCCCTTCGACTCGATCGATTGGTAGCCCAGGCTGGACGTGGCGCCCTTGACGGAGCCGTTGACGTAGAACGCGGCACGGGCCGGGGATGAGGCGGCGGCGAGGACGAGCGCCGCGGCGAGGCCGAAGGAGCGCATGGTGGCACCTCTTGATGGGATGCCCCAATTATAACATACTGATTCTCGTCCTCTTTCGAGCGGGACGGTAAGTCTTGAACCCGGCCTGAGGACCGCGCCGGCTTAAAGTTTTCACCAACCGGGAAAAAGCAGCGATGCCGCGACTGGGTGTGTTCAACATGATGCTCGGGTTCCTGGTGCTGACGATCGCGGCGGCGGCGGGGCCGTTTCTCGCGACCGACATCACGGCGGGATACCTGCGGGACAGGGCGCTGCTCGACACCTGGTCGCTGATGCTGCAGAAGAGCTCGCACGGCCACACGAATTTATTCGGCACCTTGCACGTGCTCTTCGGCCTGACGCTCCCGTACTCGGCGCTCGGGCCGCGCGTGAAGAAGCTGCAGACCTTGGGCCTCGCGCTCGGCAGCCTCGGGATGGGGCCGGTCCTGCTGGTGCGTGCCGCGCTCGGGCCGACCGCGGGCTTGGACCCGACCGAAGCCGTGATCGGCGCCTTTTTGTCCTGCGCCCTCGCCGCGCTCGCGACGCACGCCTTCGGCCTCGCGCGCAAAACCTTCCGGAAAGGCTGACGCCGTGCGCATCGTGAGCCTCGTACCGAGCCTGACGGAGACCGTCTGCGAGCTGGGCCTGCGCCGCGAGCTCGTGGGGTGTACGCCATTTTGCGTGCGGCCGCCCGGGCTGCAGCGCACGGCGGCGCTCGTCGGCGGCACGAAGGACCCGGACCTGGCAAAGGTCGCGCGGCTCGCGCCGACGCACATCCTGGTGAACGAAGAGGAAAACAAGCCCGAGCACATCGCCGCGCTGCACCAGCTGGCGCCGACCCTGTGCACGTTTCCGAAGGACCCGCGCGAGGTGCCGGCGATGCTGCGCGAGCTCGGCCGGTTCCTCGGCTTGGACGCCGAGGGCGCCGCGGCGGCGGTCGAGCGCCTCGCCGGCGCGATGCCGGTGTTCGCCACGCGGAAGCGTTTTCTCTATTACATCTGGCGCGAGCCCTACATGGTCGCCGCCCGCGACACATACATCAGCGCGATGCTCGAGCTGGCCGGGCTCGAGAACGCGATGCCGGCGGGCGTCATCCGTTATCCGGAGCTGACCGTGGCGCAGGCGCGGGGTTTGCGGCCCGACTTCGTGCTGCTCAGCACCGAGCCCTATCCGTTTCGCAGCCGGGACGTGGAGCGCCTCAAACGCGAATGGCCGGACGCCCCGGAGATCCTGAAGGCGGACGGCCAGCTCTTCTCCTGGTACGGGACGCTCGCGCGCGAAGCGCTCGCCCAGATGGCGCTTTGGGTCCAAGACCGGGAGCAGCGCCTGGTCCGGCCGTTCCGCCGGTCGGCCGGGCCGGGCTCGCCTTAGCCTATGGGCTTCACCAACTCGGTTTTCCGGCACTCGGGGCAGATCCCATGGGTGAACTCGGCGTGGGAATGCCGCTCCACATACGCTTCGACCTTCACCCAGGCCTGGCCTTCGTCCTGGATCTTCTTGCACCAGGCGCAAATCTTCAGGAGGCCCGTCAGCACCCGGACCT
>JAYVWD010000418.1:0-4358 GCA_043786345.1 Pseudomonadota bacterium | reverse complement strand
GGCGAGGAGGTCGGCCCGCGTCGCGGACGGCGCCTGCTCGGCGGGCCGCGCGGCGGCCTGGGTCGGCTCCGGCCGGACGGGCGGCGCCCCCGGAACCTGAGTGTCGCTCACGGGCGGCGCCCCGGCGGGCCCCGCCGGCGGCGCCTGGCTTTGCTGCTGGGCGAGCTCCGCATTGGCCTGCTGCGCCTGCTGGGCCGCCAGCATCAGCTTCTGCGCCTCGGCGACCGCGGCCGGGTCGTCGCCGTGCTCCTGCATGAGCTGTTGCGCGGCATTCATCGCCTGCTCGATCGCCTCGACCGGGATCCCGGCCTGAATGCCCGCGCCCGCCCCGCCGGCCACGTCCTTCACGGCGTCGCCGACCCGCGCGCGGGAGACGAAGCCCTTGTCGCCGACCGAGCCGACTTCGCCGATGCCGACCTTGCCGACGTCCGTGTAGAATGCGCCGCCCGCGTCCTTGAGGTCGACGCCCGTCACCTTCACGGTGCTCGTGATGCGCGAGGCGACCTCGGCCCCCTGCAGGTCCTGGCCGAGGACGGCGAAGGTGTAGACGCCTTCAGGGACGTTCTTCCCTTCCTTGCTCTTGCCGTTCCACTCGAGCGTGTGGTCGCCGGCGGCCTTCTGGCCGAGGTCCTGCAGGCTCACGACGACGCCGGCCGCGTCGCGCACTTCGAGCATGGCCCGGGAGGTGTCCCTCTCGAGATTGTAGACCGAGTCGGTGACCTTACCGCCGCGCCAGGCGAGCTTGCCGCCGTCGAGCTTGAGCTCCTTGCCGACGAAGTTGATCAGGCCGACGGCGCGCGACGACTGGTTTTCCGCCGCCATCTTCTCGAGGTTCTTGTTCACGTTCATCATCTGCTCGAGCCCGTCGAACTGGGCGAGCTGCGCCGCCATCGCCGAGCTGTCGTCGGGCTTGAGCGGGTCCTGGTTCTGGACCTGGGTGATGAAGAGCTTGAGGAACGCGTCCTTGTCCAGCTGATTGCCGCCGGGTTTGCGCGAGCTCAGCTGGTTCGCCTTGTTGGCCATCATCGTCGCGAACTCGGCATCCGTCTTCGCGGCCGACAGCTCATTGCCGTTTTTTTGCGCATTTTTGGCGCGCTTCTGGTCGGAGTTCGCGTTCATGATCAGGTCTTTGAAGCTCGTCTTGGAGCCGTCGTTCGGACCCTTGTCGTTCGCGGACGTGACCTTGGCGTCCGTCAGGTCGACGGAGTTCTTGGACGAGTACGGGCTGATGCGCGCCTGTAAGTCACCACTGTTCATGCCAGCTCACCTTTACGCGCGGATTTGGAGGCGGCCATTCGGGTTGAACGCGACCGGGGCGACGGCGCGGGCGATCGCCGGCGCCATGCCGCGGCGCGCGGGGGTCACGCGGGCGGCCGCTTCCCGCTGGCCCTCGAACGCGCCATTCTGCTGTTGCTGGTTGAAACCCTGGGCGAAGCCGCTGAAACCCTGGCCCCCGCCCGGACCCCGGCCGTTGACGCCGACCTCGACCTTGCCGAGCTGGACCTGCTGGACGCCGAGCGCGTCGCGGAGGCGGCCGAGCTCCGCTGCCATCAGGTCGCGGACGCGGTCGGAGCTCGTCAGGATGCGCAGGTCGACGCGGTCGTCGCTGGTCATGCGCACGGCGAGCTCGAGGCGGCCGATCTCGGCGTTACCGACGTCGATCCGCACGATGCCGCCGCCCTCTTTCGAGAGGGTCGCCGCGCGGTCCACGATCTTCTGCATCAGGTCGAGGCGCTCGCTCGGGCTCAGCAGGGCGGCCTCGGCTTTGCCCGTGTGGACGCCGAAGGATTCGCCGGCGTGGCGGCCGGCGTGCGCGCCCGGCGCGTGGCCGTGGACGAGCTCGCTGAACTTGCCGGAGGCATCACCCTCGGAGTTCTGGCGGTCCTCGTCGCGGTCGCCGGACGGGGTGCCCGGGTCCACGCTTTGCGCGCGGCCGCCTTCACGCCCGGCGCCCGCGAGAGGTGCTGCGAGGACCAGGTCGTCGACGGAAACCTTGCGCCCGGCGGCCGGGGCGTCGCGCAGCCCGGCGAAGTCCGCCGCGAGCGCGCCGGCGAGGGGCGCGGCCTTCACCGCGGCCGCCGGGTCGCTCTGGATCATGGTCATGAGGTCTTCGGCCTTGGCGCCGGGGTCAGCCAGGCGGAGCGTCTGCGCGAGGGTGTCGACGTCGACCTTCGGCGAAAGGCCGCGCCCGCCGAAGAGGTCCAAAGCCGAAGGGCCGCGGGCGTTCGCCGCGATCTGACCGGCCAGCTGCGCCGGGACCGCGGACGGCATGCCGGACGGCGTCGTCACCGGCTGGGCCGCGCTGCGCAGGGCGTCCTGGATCAGGCGATTCACCGAGCCCGCGTCGGGATCGAGGGGCGCCTGCCGGGCCAAACCCGCGCCGGCGACGGGCGCCAGGGTAGGGTCCGTTACTTTAGTCAAATCATAGACTTGGGTATCGACGCCGCGGAGGCGGTCGCCCATCATCGCGAAGGCGTCGAAGGTCGCGCGGCTCAGCTGCGGCGGTGCGGCCGGATCCGGCAGGACCTGGGCGAGTTGGGCCGGATCGACGACCTGCAGGAGGTCGGGCATCTGCTGCGCGTCGAAGCCGGTCATGCGCTGAAGCGTCGCTTGCGCGCCCTTGGACCCGCCCGTCGGCTCGCCAATCGTAGCGAGCCCGGCAACACCTGGCTTCGGCGCGGCGACCGGCGCGCCCGGCGCCACGGCCTGTGGCGCCTGCTGCGGCGCGGCCTGCTGCGGCGCGGCCATCTGCGACCCGGCGGCGAGCATCGCGGCCTGCGGGCTCAGCGCGGCGGCCGGCACCCCGGTTCCGAGCTTTGCCTTCGACGGGTCGAGGTCGATGCTGGTGCGCGGGACTTCGCCGAAGGCCGGCGTCTTCAGTCCCGTCGCCGGGAGGCTCGGATCGACCTTCACCTGGCTGTCGGAGAGCGCCGGCCGAGTCGGGTCGGCCGGCATTTGCGCGCTGGGCCGCATCGCCTGGGCGCGCTTCACGAGGGCGCCGACGCCGCCCGTCTCGAGGTTGGTCTTGAGGCTCTTGAGCTCGGCGACCGCGCGCGCCGGATCCACGCCAAGGGCGCGGAAGAGGTCGGTGGGCGTGATGCTCTGATCGAGGTCGATCCCGAGTTTCTCGAGGTCGTCGACGAAGGATTCCGGAAGGTCGAGGTCGTTCAGGAGCTCGCCGACCGTCGTCGCCTTGTTCATGAACTGGCCGAGGTCCGCGGTCCCCAGGGCGTCGCCTAGGAATTCATTGCCGGTGACGAGCGTCGGGATCGCGGCCGGATCGAGCCGCTCGAGGTGGCCGGTCAGGAAGGCGACGACCGGGGCGTTGTCGACGTCGGCGCGGTGGCCGGTGGCGAGCTGCTTGAGCGGCTGGTTGGCGGCCGCCGCGGCCTGCGGGCTCTTCGGGTCGGGCGGGGTCTTCGGGTCGAGCGGGGTCTTCGGGTCCGGCGCGGTCCGCGGATCCTGCGGCGCCGTCGAGGGGCCGGCATTACTTGCCGTCTTTTGCGGCGGCGGGCCGTCGGACTTCGCCGCGAGCTCGTCGGCGAAACTGCGCGCTCCGGGCGACGACGAAGCGGGCGCGTCGCGGCGCGGCGAAGGCGCCGGCGCCGGCGAAATACCGGCAACTGCCGCGATCGGCAGAGGCGCTTGCTTCGTTGAAACTTCGGACGCCACTAAAGTTCTCTCCGCTCATTCCGATGGGACTGCGACAGGCACTCTTAAGCACACGGCGTGCCAGCGTCCGCGCGGCGTAAAGCTTGGCGATTTCGTCGTCGTCGACCCGGTGGTGCGGGAAAAAGCTGCCCTCAGCGGGCAGGCTTTGCCTGCTCCGCGACCCAGTCCTCGACGAGCTGCGTCAGCTCGGCGGACTTGTCGAGCGTGAGCTCGTGCCCGCCGCCGGCGACGGCGACGAGGCGGGCGTTGGGCAGGTGACCGGCGATCTTTTTGCTGTTCACGTTCGGCACGAAGGCGTCGTCGGTGCCGTAGACGATCAGGGTCGGAACCGCGCATGTCGCGAGCTTTTTTTGCACGTCGAAGCGCACGACGGCGACCAGCTGCCGGATCACGGTCGCGGCGTTCATGCCGTCCTCCGCGGCGATTTCCGCGTATTTCGCGGCGATTTCCGCCGTCCGCCGCGCGTCCGTGGCCCCGCCGACCATCGCCTTGGCGAGGATCTTGTGGAGGCGTCCGTCGCGGAAGAGCGCGCCCTGCGCGAGTCCGAGCATGCCGGGGATGCTCATGCGGAGCGTGCGCTGCCGCGCGATGCTGGTGTTGACCGCGATGAGGGACTTGCAGCGCTCGGGGTGTTTGATCCCCATCGCCAGCGTCACCATGCCGCCGAGCGAGACGCCGAGGATATG
>JAYVWD010000417.1:0-4331 GCA_043786345.1 Pseudomonadota bacterium | reverse complement strand
CCGGACGAGCCGCGCTTCACCGCCGACCAGAAGCTGATGGATACCATGCAGAACTGGGCGCGCTACACCGCCCCCGACTGCGAGGTCTCGCTCGCCCACGGGCCCGGCGGCGGCCTCGACTGCCGGCTGCCACAGGCCGACCCGGAGCTCGCGCGCCAGGAGCTCGTCGGCATCCGCACCGCGATGGTCCGCGGCTGGAGCCGGCAGCCCTACCTCCTCACCCGCCGCGTCGCGCTCGGGATCGAGCTCGCCGACGCGCTCCTCGCCAAAGAATCCGACAAGCGCCTGGATACCGTCTGCAAGATCCTCAAGGCCTCGCTGCCGCACGAGATGCCGGCGACCCTCGCGAGCCGCCGCTGGCAGTCCTTCGCCTGCGTACCGGACGCCCCGCAGCGCCGCGCCGCCGCGCTTTTCGGCCTGCAAAAGACGGTGGCCGAGATCGACTTCCTCCGCCAGGTGTTCGAGCGGACGGCCAAGCTCGGCATGCTCAGCGTGCGGGTCCAGGCGCCGCCCGGGTCGGGGGACAAATTCCTGGTGAACCTGACGCCCCAGGCCGACGTCGTCGACAACCTCACGCGGACGACGGCCAAGCTGCTCTCGACCGACGGGACGGGGATGCAAAACATCGGCGCGAAGGACGGGCCGCAGACCTGCTGGCACCCGCTCTACGCCGAAGACCCGGGTCTGCTGCGGCTGGCGCGGCACCTGGCGATGGCGGGCGAGGTCACGAACGTCGAGTGCCAGGCCAAGGGCACGGACGAGGCGGTGAACCGGTATTTCGCCGAAAGCATCGCGAGCGAGACGGAGTTCGTCCTGCAAAACGGGCGCAGCAAGACCCTAAGGCTGCCGGTCGGCAAGTATACGTATACGCTCCGCGCCCTGCCGGACAGCACCGAGGACTGGGACGACACGGCCCAGAGCGCGCCCGAATCCCACGGCTTGATCACCTGGGACGACAAAAGGCCGCGCGCCGCGATCGCAAGCTGGTGATATAGTGCTGTAATCGACGGGCGGCCAAGCCCCAAGACCCCGTCGAACGCCGCGTCACCACACGAGTTTCATGCAGCGCGCCCGCATCATAACCGCCCTGACCGGCAGCTTCGCCGCCGAAGTCGTCAACCGGCTCGTCCCGCTCGTCATCCTGCACGTCGTGGTGCAGCGGATCGGCGTCGCCGCCTTCGGGCTCTCGGACTTCAGCTACCGGCTGATCGACATCGGCATCATTTTCACGGTTTTCGGCTACACCAACGTCGCCGCCCTCGAGATCGGCGCGCGCCGGGACGACCCGGTCCAGGTCGGCGCGATCATCGGCGAGGTGCTCGTCCTCAAGGCCGTGAACGCCCTGATCGCCCTGGTCGCGTTGTTCCTGGCGGTGGCGTTCATCCCGGGCTACGACAAATACCAGCCGTTCGTCGCCGCGCTCTCCTTCATCATCCTGACGTCGGCGCTCGACCTGCAGTTCGTGCACCTCGGGACGAGCCGCATGCTCTCGCTGATGATCGTGACGATCATCGTCAAGCTCGCGAGCCTGGCCGCCGTGGTCCTGCTCGTGCACGGGCCGGACGACGCGATCCGGTTCGCCGTCCTCAACTTCGGCGCCAACGCCGCGATCGCGGTGGGCAACTTCGCGCTCAACGCGCGCCGCTTCCCCATCAAGCCGCCGACGCGCGCCGCGGTCCTCCGCCGGTTCCGTGCCTCGCTGCCCTTCGCGCTCACCGTCATTTTGATGATGGCGCTGGAGCGCTATGACTTCCTGATCGTCGAGCACCTCCTCGGCGAGCGCGGCGCCGGCCTTTATGGCGGGCCGCTACGCCTCGTCCAGGCCCTGTTGCAGGTGGTCGGCATGATCGGCGCGGTGTTCCTGGGCGAGCTGGTCGCGACGCGCACGCGCGCCGACTTCACCCGCCACGTGAACGTCGGGCTCTGGGCGATGTACGCGCTGCTCGCGCCGGTCTGCGTCGGCGCGTTCTTCCTCGGCAGCAGCGTCCTGAGCCTCGTCCTCGGGCCGGAGTTCGCGTCCCAGGGCCTGGCCTTCGGCATCCTGACCTCCACGCTCCTCGCCCAGAGCCTGGTGAACGTCTATGGCATGCAGGTGCTGCTTTTTCAGCGGCGCGGCGCCCTCATAAACATGATTTTGTTTGGCGCGACGGCCTTGGGCCTGCTCGTCGCGGGGCCCCTCAGCAACGCCTTCGGAATCACCGGCGTCGCCCTGGCCACCCTGATCAGCCGCACCGCCGCCGGCGCCGCCATGGCCGTCGGGGCCCGCGCCCACGTCGACCGGCTGCCGTGGCGCGAGGTCGCGACCACGGCGCTCCCGGCGCTGGGGATGGGCGTCCTGCTCTACCTCATCCGTCCGGCGACGCTCGGCCCGGCGCTGGTCCTCGGGGTCGGCGCTTATGGGGCGCTGTTTGCGGCGTCCAACCGCACGCGGCTGGTCAATCTGGCGGCGACGATTTGGCGTCGCCGCCAAGCGTAGCTTAATAATTTGCCAAGTGGCGTCCTGACGGCGAGCCACATTTTCTTGCGCCGAGCCTTCATGAACTCTTCATAGAGTTTGGGTCTCGTCCCCGGGCCCTGCTAGCATCAGGCAGCTTTTCAGCCATATTTGTTAAATTTGAAAGGGGAGCATCATGAGATACACCGGGATTCCGTACGCGCTCCTTGCGGCGGCGGGCCTTCTCGCGCCTTCGGCGTTCGCTAAGGTGAGCGTCTCGACGCAAGGTGATGTGACGACCATGCGCTTCGACGTCGACGACGTGGCGTTCCAAGGTGCCCCCGGCCTCAAGGCCGCCGGCATCGAGTTCAAGAAAGCGCGCCTCGTCGGCGTGGACGGCTACGACGCGGTCGACTTCAAGATCGGCGCGCCAGAAGTCCCCGTTATCCGCTTCTTCGCCGACGGCGACGTGACCGTCCAGATGAGCTCCCAGCCCAAGGCCGGCCATCTGAACAAAGCCCAGCGCCTCGTCCCCAGCCAGCCGTCCCGCAGCAAGAGCGGCGAGATGCCGGCTTTCATCATGAATCCAGATGCTTACGCCAATAAGTCGCTGGCCAAGGCGGCCTTCGACGTCAAGGCTGCCGGCTCCGTGAACGGCACCCCCCGCAAGCTCGTCACGCTCTACCCGCTCGCTTATGCCCCCGGCAATGGCGACTGGCAGCTGCGCCCCTCGTTCACCGTCACCGTGAAGCACCCGTCCAAAGCCAAGGGCGCCGCCGACGGCCGCGAGATCTTCGCCTTCGTCGTCGGCAACCGCTTCGCGTCGAGCCCCACGCTCGCCGCCTACGCCGCGCTGAAAGAAAAGCTCGGCTACCTCGTCGAGTTCGTCAACGTCACCGCGACCGACACGCCGGACACGATCCGCGCGGCCCTCAAGGCGCTCTATAAGCGCACCGACGCGCACCTCAAGTATGCGCTCCTCGTCGGCGAGGCGACCGACGTCCCCGGGAAAGAGTCCACTAATATCTCGGGCGTCACCGACAACTACTACCGCGCGATCGACACCGACGACTACGCCACCGACATCAACGGCCCGGACATCGGCGTCGGCCGCGTCTCGGTCGACAACGAGCAACAGCTCGCCGCCGTCCTAGCGAAATTCACCCGCTACACCCAAGGCGCGTTCGCCGACGAGGGCTGGCTCAACGAGGTCGCTTTCATCGCGACCGACGACCGCTTCGAAGTCGCCGAAGGCACGCACAACTATGCGGTCGACACCTACACCGCCCCCAAGAAGTACATGGGCGTCTTCCCCGAAGCCGAGCAGCTCGGCGGCGACAAGCTCTACCCGATCACCTACCACGTGACGAGCGCCAAGGTCGTCGAGGTGATGAACCAGGGCCGCACGATCATCGACTACTCGGGCCACGGCTCGAACACCTCGTGGGCCGGCCCCGAGATCTCCCAGGACGACGTCCGCTCCCTGACCAACACCAGCGCGCTGCCCTTCGTCATCGGCAACGCCTGCATCACCGGCGACTATCGCGTCCCCGAATCCTTCGCCGAGACCTGGCAACGCCACCCCGCGGGCGCCATCACCTACTGGGGCTCGATGGACAGCAGCTACTGGGACGAGGACGACCTCCTCGAGCGCTTCATGTTCGACCACATCTACCGCGACAAGGTCCTCGCCTTCGGCGACGTGACGAACTTCGCCTTGGGCGAGGTCTGGAAGCACTACGGCGGCGAAGGCCGGTCCAAGTATTACTGGGAAACCTACACCACCTTCGGCGACCCCTCGCTCGACCTCCGCACGACGCTCACGCGCCACGTGACCCTGGAAGGCCCGCAGGCCTTGCCCGTCGGGATCGGCACGGTCGAGTACACCGTCGCCGAC
>JAYVWD010000416.1:0-6735 GCA_043786345.1 Pseudomonadota bacterium | reverse complement strand
AGAACCTCCTCGGCGATCTCGCGGTCGAGGCGCGCGAGCGTCGAGCTGTCGCCCTCGGGCAATGTGAAGACCTTGCGCATCGTCTCGAGGGTCGCCTCGGCCCGCTTCTTCCCGGTCACTGGCGGGTCCCGTGGCGCGCGGACAGGTCGTGCACGAACGCCAGCAGCTCGGCATTGGGCTGCTGGAACGTGAACGCCAGCTTGAGCCCCGCGGCCGTCGCCTCGCGGCGCACGAGCCGCGCGCTCAGCATCGGCGTCGGCAGGTCGGCCGCGTCGTCCTCGAGCTGGACGTCGTAGTGGTCGCCCTCGACGAGCAGGACGTTGCGGTCGTCGTCGGCGTCGGAGGTGCCCGGGACCGGATCGAGGACCGCCGAAACGCCGCTCGCCGACAGGTCGAGCCCGCGCGTCGTGAGCAGGAGGCGCCAGGGGGTGAAGGGGATGAGGACCCGCACCTTGCCCGCGTAACGATGACGGTTTTCGCGTGCTAGCACCGGAGTTCGCTCCTTTTTTTGCCCGGTCCCAAGCTAGAAGACTTTGGGGCGCGGAGCAAGGGCTACGTCGGCCCTCGCAGGGCTGGCGCCGGCCGGGGCGATAGGCCCGACGTTACGGGGCCTTGAAGGCGCCGCCGCCGGGGGGTCCGGTCACCCGAGCTCGCGGAGCGACGAGCCGGGGAGCGAGACGGGCATCACGGACGCCGGCGGCGCCGGCTCCGCGTTCTCAGGAACCTGGCCGGAGAGGATGCGCGAGATGGTCTCGCCGACGTCGCGCCGGTAGAGGAACTCGAAGTGGCTGATGTGGTTCATCGGGACGCTGACGATATTCGGGCTCGGCCGGCGCGGCCGGAAAATGCCGGACTTGCCCGTGGCGACGCGGTCCCTCTCCGAGTGGAGGCAGTAAACCTGGAAGCCTTCCGGAACCTCGGCGTCCTTCAGGCTCTTGAGGAACATGGAGCCCGGGCGCATCTGGCCCATGTCCCGCCAGAGGAGGCCGAGCGGCGTGACCAGCGCCAGATAGGTGAGCATCGAGCCGTTGAAGGGCGTGCCCATCGTGACGACCTTGTCGCAATACTTACTGCCGCCGAGTTTCAGGGCCCACCAGAGCGCGACCATGCCGCCCTTGGAGTGCGCGACGACGTGGATGTTCTTGAAGCCGTGCCGCTCGATCTGGCGCTTGATCTTGTAGTCGATGAAGTTCGCCGTCTCGAGGATGTCGCGCGTGAAAAAGGTCCCCATCAGGCCGCCGAGGTTGAAGCTCAGGACCTGGTGGCCGCGCGTCGTCAGCATCCGCTCGAGCACCGTAACCGCCCGCCGCGACGAAAAGAATCCATAGAGGAGGAGGACCGGGGTCTTGGCGGGGTCGAAGTTCTGGCGCTTGACGATGTCGTTGTTCGACTGGACCTCGTAGCGGATCTCGCGCGACATCGCGCGCAGCGTCTGCCACATGCCCGTGCCCTTCTTCCGGCTGAGGAACTCGAAGGCGAAGAGCGGGACGATGAGGCAGACGCCGAGGACGCCGAGGGAGATGAGCGTCGAGTCGAGCAGGGTCTCGTTGGGATCGACGAGCTTCGCGAACAGGTAAGCCTCGGGAAGGGCCCCGATCAGGGTCGCCAGAGCCACGCTCTTGGCGCGGAAATCCAAGGCGCCGAAGAGGCCCGAGGCGAGGTCGAAGGGTAGAAACGGGATGAGGCGGAGCGCGAAGACGATCTTGTAGTCCTGCGAGCGGATGAACTTGAAGGTCGCCGGCAGGTTGGAGCGGAGCCAAGGCTTTACGAGGCGGCGGCCGGCGTACTTCGCGATGACGAAGACGAGCATGCCCGAGGCAACGCCGCCCATGGTCGAAAGGACCGTGCCGCCCCAGGGCCCGAAGGCCTTGCCCGAGATCACCGCCATGAAGAGGAACGGCGTGAAGACGAACGGGCGGATCGCCGCGATCAGCAGGAACGTGAGCGGCCGCAGGACGGGACCGGTGGCGAGGCACGACTCGAGCGTGTCGTCGCAGAGGTGGGTCCAGAACGCGATCGCGATCCCGAAGACGAGGGCGATGACGATCGCCTCGACCGCGAGCACGGCGCGAACCTGCTTCGTATAGCTGTAGACCGTCACGTTTGTTAAGGTCGCAAGGTAGGGTTGCTGGGCGGGGGGCATCTTTATAATATCATGATCGAAACGTGAGGGGACGGTCTGGACATGCGGCGTTCGGCGGTCGGCTTTTTCATCCTGGCAGGCTTTGGGGGCTTGGGCCGGCCGGCGCGCGCCGACGGGGCGGCGAAGGCGGCGGCGCTCCGCGCCCGGGTTGTCTCGGAAGCTGCTGATCTCCTTGATCAAGCGCTCGTTTCTTATGTCTACGGCGGCTACCAGGTCGGCGACAGCGACGACTGCCGGGAGTGCAACGACTGCCTCACGGAAAAGAGCCCGACCCCACAGCGGCGCCTGGTCGAGTGCCCTGCGTGCGCGCGCTGCAGCCTCGACTGCACGCACTTTATCGCGCGCGTCTACGACGCGTCGGGCGCGCACTATCCTTACATCGACACGAAGACGATGCTCGACCTGAGCGCGGCCGACCTCAAGCGGCGCTATGGCCTGGTCGACCTGGGTCTCGACGTGGCCGCGACGCTTCCCGGCGACATCCTGGTCTACGACGGCCATGCCGTGATGCTCGAGCGCCGGCACGCGCCCGTCGAAGGCCAGCCGCCGTTCCGCGGCGACATCGTGCACGCGACCGGCGGCCGGGCCATCCGCCGACCGGGTGAGGGCCTACAGCGCGAGCGTTTCGTCGATTTGACGGCGTTCCGCGGCCCGCTGCGCCGCATTTTGAGGCACGGGATTTTGGCTGGAATTCCGGCGTCCGAGCTCCCCGCGGCGCCCCCACCCAAAGCCCAGGTGAAAGCCCTGCCGCCCGCGCCCGCCGCGGCCGAGCGGGAGGCGGCGCCGCGGCGGCAGTTACGCCGCGTCGAGAGGCGCCCGGCCAAAACTGATTGATCGTTGAAATTCCTGGGCGAACTGGCTAGTGTCTGGCTCTCATTCCAGGGCTTTGGCTCGTAACGCGCAGAGATTGGGGATTTAGATGTACGCGACCACGGACTTCAAGAAGGGCCTCAAGATCGAATACGAGAACAAGGCGTGGACGATCACCGACTTTCAGCACGTGAATCCCGGCAAGGGCGCGGCATTTTGCCGCACCAAGATCAAGAACCTCGAAACCGGGCGCGTGATCGAGGTCTCCTTCCGCTCCGGCGACAAGGTCGGCATTCCCGACGTGACGACCAAAGAGATGCAGTACCTCTACAACGACGGCACCAACTTCAACTTCATGGACCAGTCGACCTTCGACCAGATCCAGTTGTCGACCGACGAGGTCGGTGACGCCAAGGACTATATCATCGAAAACGGCGTAGTCAGCGTGACCTACTACAACAGCCGGCCGGTGACGGTCGACGTCGGCACGTTCGTCAACCTCAAGGTCATCGAGACCCCGCCCAACATCAAGGGCGACACCTCGGGCGGCGGCGGCAAGCCCGCCAAGCTCGAGACCGGCATCAGTGTCCAGGTTCCCTTCCACATCAGCGAAGGCGACGTGCTGAAGGTCGACACCCGGACGGGCGAATACGTCGAAAAGGTGAAGTGAAGCCATGAACTTCGAAGCCATCGAAAAAGTCATCGAGCTCGTACGCAAGCACGGTATCCACCAGGTCGAGGTCGAGGACGGCGGCGTCAAGATCGTCGTGACGGCGACGGCCCCCGGAAGCTTGCAGGCCAGCATGCCGCAGCACCTCTACTCGCAACAGATGGCGGGGATGCACGGCGGCTTTCCGCCGCTTAACGTCCAGCAGCATCCGATGCACGGCGGCCACGGCGCCGAGGCGCATCCGCACGTCGCGGCGCCGTCGGCCCCGGCGAAGACCGGCGCGGCCGCCGGCAAGGGCCGGGTCCTCAAGTCGCCCTTCGTCGGCACGTTCTACCGTTCGGCGGCGCCAGGCGCCGACCTGTTTACCGATATCGGCCGGCGCGTGAAGAAGGGCGACACCCTCTGCATCATCGAGGCGATGAAGTTGATGAACGAGATCGAAGCCGACTTCGACGGCGTCATCAAGGAAATCCTCGTCGAGAACGAGCATCCGGTCGAGTTCGACCAGCCCCTCTTCCTCATCGAGTGACGGCAGGAACCAGCATATGAAAAAGGTCCTGATCGCCAACCGCGGCGAGATTGCCGTGCGGATCGTGCGCGCCTGCCGCGAGCTGGGCCTGAAGACGGTCGCGATCCATTCGACCGCCGACCGCGACTCGCTCCACGCCAAACTTGCGGATGAGAGCATCTGCATCGGCCCCGGACCGAGCATCAAGAGCTACCTGCGCATCCCGAGCATCATGTCGGCGATCGAGGTGACGGGCGCCGACGCGGTCCACCCGGGGTACGGATTCCTCTCGGAAAACGCGGAGTTCGCCAAAATCTGCGCGGCCTATAAGGTGAAGTTCATCGGCCCCGAGCCGGAAGCCATCTTCGCCCTCGGCAACAAGGTCGAGGCGCGCGCGCTCGCCGAGCGCGTCAAGGTCCCCATGCTGCCCGGCAGCCGGGGCGCGGTCCGCACGGAAGAGGAGCTCGAGAAGATCGCCGGCGAGATCGGCTATCCCCTGATCATCAAGGCGGCGGCCGGCGGCGGCGGCCGCGGCATGAAGGTCGTCAACAAGCAGGAAGACCTGCTGCGCCAGTTCCAGCTCGCCCAGGCCGAGGCCGAGGCCGGCTTCGGCAACCCCGACGTCTTCGTCGAGCGCTACTGCGCCAAGCCGCGCCACGTCGAGATCCAGATGGTCGCCGACGAGCACGGCAACTACGCGCACCTCGGCGAGCGCGACTGCTCGATCCAGCGCCGCCACCAGAAGCTCGTCGAGGAGGCGCCGTGTCCGGTCGTCGACGCCGCGCTCCGCCAGCGCATGGGCGATACGGCGATCAGATTGGCGAAAGCAGTTGGTTACACGTCGCTCGGCACCTGCGAGTTCCTGCTCGACGAGGACGGCCAGTTCTACTTCATGGAAGTGAACACCCGCGTCCAGGTCGAGCACTGCGTGACGGAAGAGGTCACCGGCATCGACCTGGTCAAGGAGCAGATCCGCATCGCCATGGGCGAGAAGCTCTCGTTTGTCCCCGGCACGGTCGAGATCCGCGGCCACTCCATGGAGTGCCGCATCAACGCCGAGGACCCGTCCACGTTTGCGCCGTGGCCGGGCAAGATCACCGCCTACCACGAGCCCGGCGGGCCCGGCGTGCGGGTCGATGGGATGATCTACTCCGGCTATACCGTGCCGTCGCTTTACGACTCGATGATCGCCAAGCTGATCACGCGCGGGCGGGACCGGGACGAGTGCATCGCGCGGATGAAGCGGGCGCTGTCCGAGATGAAAGTGGATGGGATCCGGACCAATATCGCGTTTCACGAGAAGCTGATGAACGACCCCCGGTTTGCGCGGGGGGACGTCAACACGAAGTTTTTGGAGACGTTTACGCCGGTGGGGGGGTGAGGTCGGACGTCGCGCGGTTGGCCGGGTAGGGTAATTGAGCGCCGGAATTGTCGGCGGCGGTTTCGGTCGCTCCGGGTAGGCGACCGGTGCGGCGCCGTCGGCAAGCCGCTCGCCGAGCTCGACCGGTGCCGCCGCACCGGCTCGTCGGTGGTCTCGGTCTATCGCGAAGGGATCGGAACGACGATCCCGACCGGCGCCTTCATGCTCAACGCCGGCGACGTCGTGCATTTGATCGGGAGTCCGGATGCATTGGCAGAGGCTGAGCCGGTGCTCAAGAGCTGGTGATTCTCATTTCACACAAAAGCCGAAGGTGGCATATTTTACGTAGAAGGCGCCGGTCCCGCCCCATGCCGCACCGCATCCGAGACCGAAGTAGCCGGGGAGGGCCGTCACGATACCGCGCCACGTCGATCCAGGTGGACAAGCAACTGCCGTTAAGGCCGAAAAAGTGGCATTTGAAGCTTGGCACGAACCGGCATTGTTGCAGTTAGTCGGAGGCGTGGCGCCTGCCGCGGACCAGGGGCCGCTGGAATCGCACCCACCGACGACACCTGCGGAGGCCGTGGTCTGCTGGGATCCATCCGGGAATTTGAAACCGCCGACCAGCGACTCGACCGGACCATTGACCGAAAGTAGCGAAGTCGGCGCCGTCGTGCCGATGCCGACGTTGCCGCCGCTAAAGGTGGCCGCATAATTTGTCGTTCCGCCGGTGGCGTTGACAACCAATCCGGTATTAACTGCAGACGTACCGTTCCAAGTGCCAGTACTTTCGATGTCCATGCCAATTTTATTCACCGATACGGTGCTCGATGTGTCGGCGACAGTATGCAGAACACCCGTGTAAGAAGCGGTCTTTGCGGCTGCTTCGGTCGTATGTAGCAGAGATATCGGCGAAGTTGTGCCAATCCCGACATAGCCGGCGCTGTCGATGCGCATCCGCTCGATGCCAGCAGTGGCGACGGCGAAAGTATTCGTCGCGGGCTTGAAGAGGCCAGTGCTTGAGTCGGCGTTAAAAGAGAATCCGGGGCTGGCGGCGCTTCCAGAAGTCCCCTGGAGTTGGCCGGTCATGGTGCCTCCTGTGAGGTTGACTTTGCCCGGGTCGGGCACCGCGCTGATGGTGATGGTGCCCGGTCCCGGCGCGATCGAGATGCCTGATCCCGAGGTCAGCGTGCCAAGCGAGTAGGCTCCGGCGTTGCCGATCAAGAGGTTGCCGTTGCTGGGGG
>JAYVWD010000415.1:0-4572 GCA_043786345.1 Pseudomonadota bacterium | reverse complement strand
CTTCAGCTTCGAGCCCGGCGGCCAGGTGGAGTTCTCCTCCAAGCCTTACCCCTGCCTTTCCGACGCCGTGAAGCGCATGCGCACCATGCAGCAGGTCCTCGACGGCCTGTTCGAGGCCCAGGGCATCGAGCTCATCCAGGTCGGCATCAACCCCTGGCACACGATCCCGGAGATCGGGCTCCAGATGCCCAAGGGCCGCTACCGGGCCATGGACCGCTACTTCTCGCGCATCGGCCCCTATGGCCAGCGCATGATGCGCCAGACCTGTACCGTTCAGGTGAACCTCGACTTCGGCCCGACCGAGCAAAACCTCGCGCGCCGCTACCTGGCGAGCATGCTCCTCGCCCCGGTCGCCGCGGCGACCTTCGCCAACTCGCCCGTGGTCGACCGCGAGCGGACCGGCATCCGCGGCTTCCGCACCCGCGTCTGGCGCCACGTGGACCCGTCGCGCACCGGCCTGCCGGGCCTGGACCGCGTCGCCCGCGAGCTCTCGCGCGACGCCTGCATCGACACGTACCTGGACTTCGCGATGGCGGCGCGCGTCGTTTTCGTCACCGGCCACGACTACCACGTGCCGGACGACGGGGCGACCTTCAGCGACTGGATCTCCCGCCCTCTCTTCAAGATCGCGCCGACGCTCGAGGACTTCAAGGTCCACATGAGCCTGCTGTTCCCCGAGGTCCGCCCGCGCGGGTTCCTGGAGCTGCGCTCGATCGACTGCCAGCCGCGCGCCTTTCAGACGGTGCCCGCGGCCTACATGTGCGGCCTCCTTTACGACGACCAGGCGCTCGACCGTCTGATCGAGCTGCTGCTCCCGCTCAAGGCCGAGATCCCGGTGCTGCTCGCCCAAGCCGAGGCCGGCCTCGAGCCCCCGAAGCTCGCCGCCCTCGCCCGCCAGGTGATGGCGCTCGCCGACGAGGGTTTCAACCGCCTCGCCCCCTGCTTCGTCGAAGGCGGCACCGCGCGGGAGCTCGCGGTCTTCCGCGCCCATTTCACGGAACGCGGGCGCACGCCCGCCGACGACATCATCGACCGACTCACGCAAGACGGGACGCCCTACCTCGACCTCAGTAGCATGCGCGCGCTAGAGGAGCGGTGGGAGGGCCTCAAACGCTAAGGATTTGACGTAAATCATGGCGAAGCAACCGACCCCCACCCCCATCACGGCCCCCATCAAGCGGGCCGCCACCCCGGTCGACATCGACGAGGACTTCGACGACACCTCGGCCTTGACCGAAGGCAAGTCCGTATCGTCGGCGTCGTGGGAAGCCGTCAAGACCGGCGACGAGCTCGAGACCTACATCGAGGACATCGCCGACACCGTCCGCATCGGCCTCGACCAGTCGATCGCGATCCTGACGCCGTGGTTCTTCAACAACATGCCGCGGATCTACTACCAGACCACCCCCCGCCCCGAGAAGGTCCGCCACCTGAGCGCGATCATCACCGGCCACGTCTTCGAGACGAAGCAGACGGTCGAGCTGTGGGACAGAGACCGCTCCAAGGTCACGTATATCGGCCCCGGCGGCGACAAGCAGATCCTGATCGACATGGCCCATCGCCTGGCGCCCAACGCCCTCAAGATGGGCTCGCTCTACTTCAGCAGGGACAAGCTCCTCTTCCTGTCGACCTTCCACTGCAGCGAGCAGAAGACCGTCGACAAGGACAACCGCCGGATCATCGAGAAGATCCGCGGCGCCCGCATCCTCATGCTCGAGGAGTCGCCCGGCGAGCAGGACGCGATCGACCATTATCTGAACGGCCTCGATAACGACTTCGTCATGTATGCGACGGCGGCGCGCATCCAGATCACGTACCGCATGGTCAAGCACATGACCTCGCACGAGGGCGCCCACACCTTCTTCGAGCCGATCGAGAACTCGCTCAACGCGCGCATCACGCTCGGGATGAAGAACGTCCAGCCGTCCGAGGTCCTGGAGCAGATCTTCCACCTCTTCAACCGCTACGAGTTCAACGTCAACCGCGCCTTCGTCGTGAAGTTCGAGCAGGGCTTCCCCGAGCCGATCACGGTGATGCACTTCACCATCCAGCACGACCACGAGGAGAAGATCGACTCCGAGTCGGTCGGCCTCAAGCGCCTGAATAAGGCCTTGAGGACGCTTGGTTGGGTCGATGTCGACGAGTACGGCGACTTCACCAAGCAGCCCTACGGCTTCTCGATCAACGCGGCCAACCTGATGCGCGGCATCGCCACCTGGTGCCACGTGATGCTGGGGAAGGAAAATCCGTACTACTACTCGCAGTACAAGATCCGGACGACCTTCTTCAAATACGCGGATTTCTCGCGGGATCTGATCAAGCTCTTCCGCACCAAGTTCGACCCGCTGATGGAGAAGGAGCGCCGCTCGGGCGGTTACGACAAGGTCCGCGCGACCCTGCTCGCCATGTCGCGCGAGGTCATCGACGAGATCGAGCGCAACATCCTCACCGAGACCATCAACTTCCTCGACAACGCCCTGAAGACCAACTACTTCATGCCGACGAAGACGGGCCTCGCGTTCCGCATCGCGCCGGAATCGCTCAACCCCAAGTACTACCCGAACAAGCCGTTCGGGATCTTCTTCGTCGTCGGCAAGAACTTCCGGTTCTTCCACGTCCGCTGGAAGGACATCGCCCGCGGCGGCCTGCGCGTCGTGATGCCCCGCAACAACTCCGACCACGACTACGCGCTGGCCGGGATCTTCGACGAGGTCTACGGCCTCAGTTACGCGCAACAGCTCAAGAACAAAGATATTCCTGAGGGCGGATCGAAGGCGGTCCTGGTCCTCAAGCCGGGCGGGCACCGCCTCCAGGCCGTGCGCGGCGCGATCAACGCCATGCTCGACCTGCTCGTGTCGCGCGACGAGTCCTCGGACGACGCCTCGGCGGTCCCGATGGTCACGTACTACGAGAAAGAGGACATCATCTACCTCGGCCCGGACGAGAACATCACCAACGACCTGATCGAGTGGATCCCCCTGCAGGCGGCGCGCCGGGGCTACCGGTACGCCTTGGCGTTCATGTCCTCCAAGCCGGGCGCCGGGATCAACCACAAGGAGTTCGGGGTCACCTCGGAAGGCCTCAACGTCTATCTCGACAACATGCTGCGCTACCTCGGCATCAACCCGCGGGCCCAGAAATTCACGGTCAAAATCACGGGCGGCCCCGACGGCGACGTCGCGGGCAACGAGCTCAAGATCCTGCACCGCGAGTACGGCGAGAACGCCCGGGTGGTGGCTGTGGCCGACGGCTTCGGCGCCGCGTTCGACCCCGAGGGCCTTTCCTGGAAGGAGCTCCTGCGCCTCTTCCACGACGGCAAATCCATCGCCGATTTCGACCCCAAGGTGCTCTCCAACGCCCAGGGCGGCTTCGTCATCAAGGCGGACAGCTCCGAGAACATCCGGACGCGGAACAACCTCCACTTCGCCGCCAAGGCCGACCTCTTCATCCCGGCCGGCGGGCGCCCCTACACGGTCAACGAGAAGAACTGGAACCAGTTCATCGGCCCCGACGGCGCCGCGACCTGCCGCGCCATCGTCGAGGGCGCCAATATCTTCTTCACGGCCGAAGCCCGGGAGCAGCTCCAGAAGAACGGCATCCTGATCATCAAGGACTCGTCGGCCAACAAGACGGGCGTCATCTGCTCGTCCTTCGAGATCATCGCGTCGCTGACCCTGTCCGCGGAAGAGTTCATGGCCATCAAGGACATCTACGTCCCGCAGGTCATCGAAAAGCTCCGCAAGAAGGCCGACCAGGAGGCCAAGCTCCTCTTCCACGAATACACGCTCCAGGGCGGCCGGAAGAACCTGGTCGAGCTGTCGATGGCGATCTCGCGCCAGATCAACGACGTGACGGATATCATGCTCGAGAAGCTGACCGAGCGGGGCGACGACGTCCTGTCCGACAGCATGTATCAGGAGATGATCTACCGCCACGTGCCGCCGATCCTGGTCGAGAAGTTCAAGGAGCGCATCCTGACGCGGCTGCCGAAGCCGCACCAGATCGCGATCCTGTCGGCCTACATCTCGAGCTACATCGTCTACCGCGAGGGCCTGGGCTGGCTCGACGGCATCCCCCACGACGGGCGCTTCGAGGCGGCACGGACCTATATGCAGCAGGACCTCCAGACGGGCAAGCTCATCGCGGCCGTCGAGACCTCGCTGCTCCCCGACAAGGAGAAGATCGCCTCGATCCTCAAGATGTCGGCGACGCGGAACCTGACCATCCTGGAGCTCGAGCGGCGCCTCGAGGCGAAGTAGAGCGAAAATTCGTGGCGGGGCGGCCCGCTTTGGTCCGGCCTTCCCGGTTGGGCTTCTTTTGTTTATGATCGTCCCAGATCTTTATCTGCGGGCAAAAGAAGTCAAATCGGACAAGGAGCCTATCCATGAAGTACACCTCGCCTTTCCTGTGCGTTCTCGGCCTGACGTGCGCGGCCGGGGCCGCGCGCGCCGAAACCGCGGCCGCCGGCCACAACGCCTCGCTGACCTTCCATTTCTCGGCGCTCAACTACTCGATGATCAACAGCTCGGACAAGCCCGACGGCGGCGTCGAGACCAAGACCAAGCGGGGGGC
>JAYVWD010000414.1:0-2748 GCA_043786345.1 Pseudomonadota bacterium | reverse complement strand
TCAAGGCCGCGGCCGAGGCCGGCGCGGCGACCTTCATGACCTCATTCAACGAGATTTCGGGCGTTCCGAGCACCGCGAACCACCACCTGCTCGCCGACATCCTGCGGGGAGAGTGGAAATTCAACGGCTTCGTCGTGTCGGACTACACCGCGATCAATGAGCTGATGCCGCACGGCATCGCGGCGGATCTGGCCGAGGCGGGCGAGAAGGCGCTCGAGGCCGGCCTCGACATGGACATGCAGGGCGCCGTCTACCGGCGCGAGCTGCCGGGCCTGGTCGCGACCGGGCGCGTGGCCGAGGCGACGGTGGTCGATGCGGCCCGCCGGATCCTGAGTTTCAAGTTCCAGCTCGGACTGATGGACGATCCTTATAAGTTCAGCGATCCGGCGCGCGAGCAGGAGCGGATCCTGACGGCGGCCAACATTGCCGCAGCGCGCGCGACGGCCCGGAAGTCGATCGTGCTCCTCAAGAATACCGGCTCCGTCCTGCCGATATCGAAAGATCTCAGTAAAATTGCACTGATAGGCCCTCTGGGCGACGACAAGCGCGAGCTCCTCGGCCCCTGGTCCGGCGCCGGCGACGCCAAAGACGTCGTGACCCTGCTCGAGGGCATCCGGGCGGCGGTCGGGCCGAAGACCGCGGTGACCTTCGTCAAGGGCGTCGCCATCGACGACGACGACGCCTCGGGCTTCGACGCCGCGGTCGCGGCCGCGACCCAGGCCGACGTCGTGATCGCGGCGCTGGGCGAGGCGGCCGCGATGAGCGGCGAGGCGGCGAGCCGGTCGACGCTCGGCCTCCCGGGCCGCCAGCTCGAGCTCCTCGACCGGCTCCAGGCGACCGGCAAACCCGTCGTCCTGGTCCTCATGAACGGCCGCCCTCTCATCCTCAACTGGGCGCAGGAAAACGTCCCCTCGATCCTCGAGACCTGGTTCCTCGGGACCCAGGCGGGGAATGCGATCGCCGACGTCCTCTTCGGCGACTACAACCCGTCGGGGCGCCTGCCGGTCAGCTTTCCGCGCGCGGAAGGGCAGGTACCGCTCTACTACAACGCGAAAAATACCGGCCGGCCCTTCTCGGCGACCGACAAATACACCTCGAAGTACCTGGACATGCCGAACACGCCGCTCTATCCGTTTGGCTTCGGACTGGGCTACTCCGCCTTTAATTACAGCAATATGCGGCTCAGCAAGGCGGTCATCGGCCGGAGCGAGGGCCTGACGGTCCGCGTCGACGTCACCAACGACGGCAAGCGCGCCGGCCTCGAGACGGTGCAGCTCTACGTCACCGACGAGGTCGGGAGCGTGACGCGACCGGTGAAGGAGCTGCGCGGCTTCGCCCAGATCCAGCTCGAGGCCGGCGAGACAAAGACGGTCGAGCTGCCGATCGCGCGCGAGGACCTGGTCTTTTACGACATCGACATGCATCGCGTCGTCGAGCCGGGGCGCTTTCAGGCGCACGTCGGAGCCAACTCCGCCGAGGTGTTGACCCAGACGTTCGAGGTGCGTTGACGCGGCGAGGGCACGGCTGAGTTGGATCCCATGGCCGGGATTTGCGGAAAACTCAACTGTCCGTCATAGTTGCTCTCTAATCAATACAATCCAGCTCTCCGCCGGAGGCGTTTTCATGATCGCTAAGCGTCCCTTTTTTACCTTCTTTTGCGCGGGACTCGTCGCGATCGTCGGCTGCAAGGCCCGGGTCGATCAGGCGAGGGTGTTGGATGCGGATGATACCAACGCCGTTGCCGCGGGCGGCGCCGACGCTTCGCAGCCGACGTTTGCCGACGCGGCGCCCATGGACATCGAACTGCTCCGGCAGGCGGCGTTCAAACGCTGCCAGGCGCCGACCTTCGTGAAGCCCAATCCGCCGGCGATCCCCGACCTCGATCCGCCGCAGTTCAACAGCCACGGGGTCGAGGTACACCATTTGGCGACCGGCGAGGTCGCGACGGAGGACGCTACCGGTAATTACCCGGCGGGCTCGGTGAAAGGGCCCGGCATCGACTACAGCGAGGAGGGCTTGATCCAGACGAGCCACGATCTCCATTCCGACCAGGACTTCTTCTTCCGCAGCCGCCCGCGCGCCGCGCTCAACACGCTCCCGGTCCAGCTCTTCCTGCAGAAGGCGGGCTCCCCATCCTATGAGCGCGTGACCTGGGAGATGGCGAACTTCGACTACTCGAACCCGGGTATCGACGCGAAGATCGACGCGAGCAAGCTTCCGGAGGCCGGCAAGATTTTGACGAAGCTCCTCGTCGGCCATAAGTCGCCGACCGGCGGCTGGCCGCAGATCTTCGACTACGGCTCGACGGGCTACCTGCGCTTCCAGGGATACTCGCAAGTACCAGGCGCGTCGTTCCGCACCGCCGGCTCGCACAACGTCTTCGGCAAAGAGTTCCTGAATCCGACCACCAACCAGCCGACGGGCGACGAAGACTTCGGCCTGCTCGAGGCTTTGTTCTTCTCGGTCAAGGACGGGCAGACCACCAGCGTTCTCGCGCTGATCGAAAGCGACCTGTTCTGCGGCGCGCTCGACCTCAAGCTGACGCCGGGCGAGGAGTCCGTCGTCGACGTCGACAGCTTCTGGTACACGCGCCGGGATTTCAAGTGGCAGGAGGAGCCGAACACCGGCTTCGTCTCCTATAGCTCGATGTTCTTCCACGGCGTCGCCCCGGCGGCCGACGGCCACCACGACGAGCACACCGACGCCGCGCACGATTCCGATACGCTGATCGTCACGTACAAAGACAAC
>JAYVWD010000413.1:0-3355 GCA_043786345.1 Pseudomonadota bacterium | reverse complement strand
GGGATTCCTAATCATCACCCGTGGGACGCCTGCTCGTCAATCTTCGGCGGCAAGCGGGCCCTCGGGCGATTTGGGCTTGGCGATCGAGTATTTGACGTGCAAAAGCCAGTGCCGGTTGGCCGCATCCTGCAGGTATGCGAGCGCAAACGGCGGGAAAATGCCGAAGAGGCAAGCGACCGTCGGCGAGACGCTCGCATACTTGTTCTGCACCTCCATGTCGCGCATCTGCTTGGCGACCTGGTAGAGCGCGTAGAAGTGGAAGAAGGGAACCATCGCCATGATGCCGAGCGCGGTCGTCTTCTCCTGCGTCTGCTTCGTGTGCCAGGTGATCTCGCGCGCCATTTGCGCGAGCCACACGCCCCAGTAGATGCCGAGGGAGAGCGGCGCGCCGACGAAGGCGCTGATCCATGGGTTGCGGATCTTGCCGAGGCGGAGCCGGCTTCTCACCATGAAGTATTCTTGAAGCTGGGCATTGTCGGGCGTCGCCTTGCGCGGCGCGGCGGTCGCCGCCGGGCGCTTGGCGGGCTTCGCGGCCTTGGCCGGTTTGCCGGCCTTTACCGGGCGCTGCGGCTGGAGCGCCGGTGCCCGCGGATACGGCAGCTCGGCGGCGGCGCCGGCGAGCACGGGCCGGGAGAAGGGCGGCTCGGTCATGGACACCTGGGCCGGCTGGCGCGACGGGGACGTGTCGATCTGCCGCGCCCGGACGCGCGGCATGGGCGCCGGCGGCGGCGGCTGCGCGACGAGGGCCGCCGTCGAGACTGCGGCGGTGGCGGCGACATCCGGCGCGACGCCCGCGCCCACGTCGGCTTTGAAGCGGAGGATCTGCGTTTCGGTGAGCTCGGCGACGGCGCCCCGCGCCTGGCGCCCGAGGTTTTCGGTCATCCGGAAGATCTCGGAGAGATCCTTGAGCGCGTACCATTGACTGAAGCCCTTACGGCTCACGAGCCGCGGCTTGCCGTCGCCGGTCTCGGCGGAGCGCCCGAACGCGTCCTCAGCGGCATAAGGGCCTTCGACTTTGCCGGCTTCGTATATGTACCAACCGCCCGGCCAGCCGGCGGCTTCATTAGGCGAAGAAACGGCCTTCGGATCCTTGGGGGACTCGGACACGTGGCGACTCCTGGGGTTAGGTCCTCTTATCGTACCAGATACAGGTCTTGGTAACTATGATGGGGCTTAGGGTCCAGGCTCCAAAAACCCCTTAAAAGTTAGGCAATTTCGCGGGCAAGACGTATAATTCGAGGGTGCCGGCCGCCGCCTTAGGCTCACCCCCTGGAAGGAGATTCCGACGATGGACCTCAAAGCCTTCGCCGCGCAGATCGCCGCCCGCTCCTTCCCGATCGCCTGGCCCGGCCAATACATCGAGAACCGCTGGGTTCCGGTCAAGCGCGGCGCCGTCCAGAAGGCCTCGCTCAACCCCAACGACGGCACCAAGCTCGTCGAGGTCACGAGCGACAAAGAGACGGTCAACACCGCCATCGAGGCCGCCTACAAGGCGCGCAAGCAGATCGCGGAAACGCCGCTGACCGAACGCCTCGACTGGCTCCGGCGCTTCTGCCAGACGCTCGCCGACTACCAGACGACGGTCGTCGACATCATGCGCCTCGAGTCGGGTAAGCCGCGCTGGGAGGCGCAGTCCGACTTCGACAGCGCGCTCCGCTACCTCGACTGGGTCGCGACGAAGGGCGACGTCATCTTCGAGCAGCTCCTGGCGCCGGCGAGCCTCGGCCAGCAGCAGAACGAGTTCAAGATGCTTCCGATCGGCGTGACGACGGCGTACCTGCCGTTTTCGACGCCGTTGACGAGCTTCGTCTTCTACTTCGGCGCGACGATGCTCGCGGGCTGCCCGCTCATCCTCAACTCCTCGTCGCACGCGCTCCTGTCGAGCATGATCTTCGCGCTCACCGCGCAGGAGCTCGGCATGCCGGCGTCCTGGCTCAACGTCGTCTTCGGCAACTTCAACAGCTTCAAGCAGATCTTCAGCGACAAACGCATCTCGGCGGTGCTCTACACCGGCTCGCGCGAGCACTGCGACACGATCCGCCTCGAGTCCCGCGCCCACGTCGGCCGCCAGGTCGTCCTGCAGTCGGGCGGCAAGAACGCCGTGATCGTGCACTCCACGGCCGACTTGGAGCACGCGGTCCGCTGCGTCGTCTATGGCGCCCTCAAGTCCGCGGGCCAACGCTGCACCTCGACGAGCCGGGTCTTCGTCTACCGCTCGCAGCTCAAGGAATTCAACGACCGCCTGTACGCCGCCTTCAACAAGGTCATCATCGGGCGTACCGACATAGACGACGGGACCGAAGGGCCCTTCGTCGGCCCGCTTTACTCCGACAAGGCCGTCGAGAAGTATATGCGGTTCCAGACGATGGCGAACCGCGAGTCGGAGAAGACGCTACTCTGGGGCAAGGCGATCGAAACGCTGCCGGACGGCAACTTCGTGACGCCGAGCCTCCACTACCTCCCGAAGTTCGACAACGGCTCGGCCTATCAGGGCAACGTCCTCTTCTCGCCCGACGTCTCGATCTACGACTACGACGTCCTGGACACCGCCATCGACCAGATCAACACCACCGACGCCGCCTTCGCGGTCTCATTCATCGGCGACCCCGACGTGCTCAAGGCGCGCCGCCACTTGTTTCTGGCCCCGAACCTTCTCGTCAACCAGCCGACGGCCGAGATGGAGACGACGCTGCCGCTCGCCGGTCGCCTGCAGAGCGGGCACCACCGTTATCACGGCCCGGGCATCGCGCTTTACCTGTGCTATCCCCAGGTTCTGGCGCACGGCGGCGACGCGGAAGCCCAGATCAAAGCCTGGCCTTGGCCGCGTTTTTGAGGTTCGGACCAATGCCGATTTTTAAGGCTCTCCCCGATGCGCCGATGACTAAAGCGCACCTACTTACGGGAGAGTCTTCATCATGCGTTTACCGGTCGCCCTGGGTCTAGTCACCGTGCTCGGTATGGCTTCTTGCAAGAAGGACGATGGCAGCGCGGCCTCCGCGGCTTCGCCGGCCCCGGCGCCCGTCGCGAGCGGCACGGGCAGCGCCGTCGCGTCCGGAAGCACCGTCGTGACGAACCCGCAGGTCGGGACGCTCGCGGTCAACGCGCTCGCCGATACCTATCCGGAAGGCTTCGCGATCTCCGCGCTTCCCGCGAAGGTTCCGGCCGAGCTGCCCGTGACGATCCAGTCCGTCGGCACCGTGGCGCTGGCGTCGGCGCTCGAGCTCATGCCGGCCCAGCCCCAGTTCCCACCACTGGATCCGCCGACGAATCCGCCGACGAATCCGCCGAACGGGGGCCCTGTCGCCAACAACGCCAACTACGACCCCTCGGCGCAAACCGTCTCTGAAAAGCTCGC